>SFCB01000134.1 GCA_004367505.1 Chloroflexi bacterium OHK40
ACGTATCCCATAGAGACGCCCCACCGGGGCGTCTCCACCGCACCCGGCGCCACGTATCCCATAGAGACGCCCCACCGGGGCGTCTCTACCGCACCCGGCGCCACGTATCCCGTCCCGACGCCCCACCGGGGCGTCTCCACCGCACCCGGCGCCACGTATCCCGTCCCGACACCCCACCGGGGCGTCGCACCCGGCGCCACGTATCCCGTCCCGACGCCCCACCGGGGCGTCGCACCCGGCGCCACGTATCCCGTCCCGACGCCCCCGTGGGGCGTCGCACCCGGCGCCGCGCATCCCGTCCCGACGCCCCACCGGGGCGTCTCTACCGCCCGCCTCCCACCTCGACGATCGTTCCGGTGACGTAGGATGCCGCCGGGGAGAGCAGCCAGAGGATGGCGGATGCCACCTCGTCAGGGCTCCCGGCGCGCCGCATCGGCACCGTCGGCGCCAGTTGTGCGAGCCGATCTGGCATGCCGTTGGCGGCGTGAATCTCGGTTTCGATCAGGCCGGGCGCTACCGCATTGACCCGCACGCCCTCTTCGGCCGCCTCGCGGGCCAGGCCCACGGTCATGCTGTTGATCGCGCCCTTGCTCGCGGCGTAATGGACCCAATCGCCGGCGCCACCGATGCGGGCGGCCAATGACGAGACATTGACGATCGCGCCGCCACCACCGCCGCGCCGCGTGGACATGCGGCGCAGCGCTTCGCGGGCGCAGAGGATGCTCCCGGCCACATTCACCGCCAACACCCGCGCTACCGCCTCGACGCTCACATCGGCCAGGCGCGCGCGGCCCCCGGTGATGCCAGCGTTGTTCACCAGGGCGGTGATCGGCCCCAGGGCCCGCTCCGCCTCGGCGAAGAGCCGCAGCACGTCGGCCTCCACCGCTACATCGGCACCGATGGCAACGGCCCGACCGCCACTGGCGCTGATCGCCGCGACCACCGCCCGCGCGGCGCCCTCATCACGAGCGTAGTTCACGGCCACGGCGTAGCCCTGAGCTGCGGCCAGCCGCGCCGTGGCCGCGCCGATCCCCCGGCTCCCACCGGTCACGATCAGCGTTCCGGTGCCTCCGCTGTGCATCATGTCCTCCATGGTCCGATAGACCGACCGATAACCGGTCGGCATGGGGCCGCAGCCGTCGCCGCGCCCGCGCGATGGCCCGGCGCGGGGGAGGCACACGCACGACGAAGAGCGTCGCCATTCCGCCGCCACGACGATCGCACCCCGTCATGATATCGCGGGCGAGCCAGAGGTCGTGGAGCACCACCAGGCACACAACCAGGTAGACGAGGCACTGTAGCGTGCGCCAGCGGAGCTCGAGGCAGCGCTACCGGCCATCCAGGGGGATCTCGGAACAGGAGCACCGCGGCCGACTGATGGGGCGATGCATTACCACCACCCGCTCCGTGTCCCCCGCGAGGGGGACGACATCCATGCGATACCAACGCTCCTCGCGGCCCTGGCAGACATACTCCATGGTAAAGGCGGTGAGCAAGCGCTCCATCACTGCGGTGATGCCGTCCAGCGCGCGCCGCGCGGTGGCGTCTCCTGCGGCTGCGGCCTGGCGGCAAAACTCCAGATAATTGTGCCCAGGATCGTGGGTCAGTGCACGCAACTCACGCTGGGCGACACATAGCTGCTCCCACGCCGCGTTAACGGCAAGGATGGCCCCGCCATAACCGATCACCGCCACAGCCTCCGGTAGCGAGTTGAGCACCGCATCGGTGAAGCGCTCGCGCTCACGCACCGTCTGCTCGTAGAGCACCCGCTCACTGACATCCTGGATGATCGTCACCGTCCCCACGACCGCATCCCCGGCGGTCAGCGGGGCGATACTCGCGTGCTGGCGCATCACACCCAGATCGCCATCGGCGGTCGGAGCAAGCGGAATCAGGTAGCGGTGCAGGCGCTGTGACAGTACATGAACGTTCCCCTGCAACACGCTCCGATAGTAGCTGTCGATACCCCGCCGTACCAACTCTGGAAAGAGCGACTGCAGTTCGCGGCCAACTACCTCATCGACCGTAAAGCCGCTATGGGCCTCGAGCCAGGCGTTCCAGAGGCGCACTCGCAACTGCCGATCGGTGATGATCACACCCTGGTTGGTTGTCCCTGCGAGCCATTGCAGGATCGCCTGGTCGAACCCATCGGCAGGCCGCGCAGGAGCGGCTGGCTCCAGTTGGGTCAGTTCCCGGTTCATTGCATTACGGCCACGGGGGCGATCCCACGGGCGATATGATCGAGCGTGGCGAGGGAGATCACAATCAGCATGCGGGCGCTGATTGTGTGGCCCCGCACCTGCAGCGTGGTACCCATCACCATGCCGAGTTGGAGGTCTGGAGCGCCATCAGCAACTGCCCGCGCGAGGAGCTCGGGAGCGGCATGATAAAACTGGGGGGCCGCAAAGCTCACGCGGGCACCGCCAACCGAGCTCAGCGTGTTGACACAAGCGCTCAGAAGGCTCGTCCCGACTTCGAGGAGCACTTCGCGGCTCGCCTCGTTGAGCCGGGTGGCGGGCGACTCACCGGTGAGCAACCCCACCAGCAGACCGGCGCTCTGCACGTCGAGGGCGAGCACACTCGTACCGGCGAGTACACCGCTGAAGCGCTGAGTTACCGCGAGATCAGGCGGACGCCCTGCCTCGCTCAAGTCGGCCAGGGCATCGGCCAGCGTCAGGACCCGCAGCTTCGGCGTACCAACACTCACCTGAGCCCCAACCAGAGTGGAAAGCGAGGCGGCCGTGCGGGTAAACGCAATGGCGATCAACTCGACCAGGGACTTGCGTTGCGTGTCGGTGATGATCATGGGTGCACCATTCCTGTACAGCTCATCCCCAGGCACACAGGCGAATCCAACCACCGGAAAACTATTGACAATAATACTATGATACATCGTAACGATCGCATTACCCGGTTCAGGAATGGATATCGCAGACCTGCAGCTAATCCTGCGCCGTCAACCCGGCGGACTATTTCACACGACAGCGGAATTCACGGCACCCGGCAGTGTCGCCCCTGCAATCCTCGGGGAAACAATCCCAGTTGCGTTCGACTACCAGGCTCTGCTGGAGCAGGCACTCGACCCGAACAGCTACGGGCTACGCCTCGGGAGCATGCTTTTTGCCGATGAGCGGCTCCGAGGGGCCCTCGCCCAGGCACGGGCCGCATCCACGGCCCACAGGGCCACCTTGCGCATCCGGATTGCGCTCGACCCGGGCGACCCGGCGATTCACGCGCTGAGCTGGGAAGGGCTCCGTGATCCAAGCGACGGGGCGCCTCTGGCCGTTGGTGATCGCTTTGCCATGGCACGAGTGCTGCCCAGCGCCGACCCTCACCCACTACGGCCGGCCTTTGCCAGTGATGTGCGCGCGGTGGTGGTGGTGGCCAGCCCGCGCGATCTGAGCGCCTACGGGCTGGCGCCGCTCCACATCGAGGCTGAGCTGAGCCGGGCGTGCGGCGCGCTGGCAGGCCTCCGCCCGGAAACTCTGGCCCGCACCAGCCGGCGTCCGGCTACCCTGGCCCGTATCGACGCCGTGCTGCGCGAGGGGGTCGACATCCTCTACATCGTGGGCCACGGTACGACGGTCGCCGGTGAGACGTACCTCTGGCTTGAGCGCGACGACGGCAACGCAGACCGGGTGCCTGGCACCGTGCTGGTAGACCTGGTGACAAGCCTGCGCCGGCGCCCGCTGCTGATCGTGCTGGCAAGCTGTGACTCGGCGGGCGGCGCCCACGAGGTTGGCCTGGCCGCTCTGGGGCCTCAGCTGGCCCGTGCCGGCGTGGCCGCGGTGGTGGCCATTCAGGGCTCGCTGGGCCAGCGCACTGCCGCGGTCATGTTTCCAGCACTTTTCCGGCGCCTGCTGCGCGACGGGCGGATCGATCTGGCCATGGCAGCAGCGCGGGCTGCCGCCATGGCCGCTGGCGACAATGATTGGTGGCGTCCGGTACTCTATCAGCGCCCGCCCGACGGGCGGCTCTGGGTCGCCAGCGAGGGCCAGATCGAGCCTCGCTCGCCAGTCTTTCGCAGCTACCTGGAGCATCTCGTCACCACCCCGAGCGACGGCCTCGCCGTGCTCGCGCCTCAGCTCCGGCTCGTCACCGCCGCCGGTGAGCATCACCTCCCCGCCACTACCGTGGCCGCCGGATCAGACTCCGGGGCCGACCTGGCGCTCTTACTGGCCCGGCACCGACGCCTCCTGCTCGTTGGAACGGCGGGTGGGGGCAAGAGCTGGCTGCTTCGACGCCTTGCCCGACGTATGGCCAGCGACTTGCTGCGGCGCGCGCCCGAGGGTGAAGCTCCGCTGCCAGAGCCGCTGCGGGGCCGCCTGCCCATCCTGATCGACCTGGGAGATTGGCACGACCCGGCCGCCGACCTGATCGAGGCGGCGCAGGCCGCGCTAGCCCGCTTCCCGCACGTGGCCCAGCATCTCGATCGGCTCCTACGAACCGGCAGCGCCGTCCTCATTCTCGATGGCGTCAACGCCATGCCGCATCTGCAGCGCGACGAGGTGAGTGGCATGGTGGTCGACCCGCGCTTGCGCGCGATCGCCGCCCTGGAGACCCACGGGCCGTGGAACGATGTGATCTGCGTCGTAAGCTCCTGGACGGGCGATCTGGCACCGACCCTGGCCTGGCCACGGGCCGAACTATTGCCGCTCAGCCGCGCCCAGATCGAGCGTGGCGTCGAGATGATCTTCCGAAGCCAGCCCGGACTGGCGCGCCGCTTTCTCGCAGCGCTCTTCCCGCCAGGCCGGCTACCCGAGGGGGCACTCTACGATCTGGCAACGACATCGGCTGGCCTACGCCTGCTGCTGGCCCATTTCCGGCGCGAGGGCCGCCTCCCACGTCAGACTGCCGAGATGACCCATGCGCTGGTGAACCGCGCTGCGAGCGATGAGCTCGCCGCTGGCCGCGTCACGAGCGACGAGCTCGCGGAGCTCTACCGGCGGCTCGGCCGGCTCGCCATCAACCTGGCCATAGCCGATCTGGTAGCGGTGGATCGTGCCCTTGCGGTGGCCTGGGCCACCAGCGACACGGGACGCACCACCGAGACACGGCGCTTCTGGCAGCTCGCCCAGGCAGTAGGCCAACTGGCTCTGGAGGGAGGGCAGGTACGCTTCACCAGCCAGGGAATCCGCGACTATTTCGCCGCCCATGAGCTACGTCACCTGGTTACCGAGGGCACCCTCCCCGCGCAGGTGGCATCCCCACAGCTGGCCAGTGCCTGGACAGTGGCGCGCTGGCTGGACGACGGGCTCGTGGCGCAGGTATCCGCCCAACTCGCCGCCCCAGCCGCCCCGACGCGCCGGGTGGCCGCGGCTGTGCTCGCGCTGATCCCCGATCCGCTGGCCCGCGAGGATCTGGCCCACGCCCTCGGCGACCTGGACGCCGAGGTGCGCCACCACGCAGCCCGGGCGCTCGCCACGTTGGGCGACGCTCGTGCGGTGCCTCAGCTACTAGCCGCGCTGCGCCGCACCGAGACCGCCGTTCGCAGGGAGTGCGCCCTGCTGCTGGGTCGGCTGAAGGCACCCCTGGTGAGCCGCTCACTGGCCAGCCTGCTTGCCTCCGACCCCGTGGCCGATGTGCGGGCCGCAGCCGCCACCGCCCTCGGCACCTGCGGCGATCCATCGGCGACGGCGCCACTGATCGCGGTGCTGCTCGATAACCACGCCCGCGTGCGGGCCGCCGCCGCCGCCGCCCTCGGCACCATCGGCGACACCACGGCCCTCGGCCCACTCATCGACACGCTCACCCACGATATGCTGCCCGTGGCAGGAGCGACCGCCCGCGCCCTGGCACGCTTCGGCGATCCGGCGCTCCAGCCGCTGATCGCGCTGCTGCGCGCCGATACCGCCACCGCCGCGCGGGCCGCCCTCGCCCTGGGCTACCTGGGTGACCCACGGGCACTGCCCGCCCTCACCGACTTGCTGGACGAGGCCAGCGAGCCGCTGGCACCCGCGCTCCACGATGCCCTCCGCGCCCTCGGCGACCCGGCTCTCTCCGCGCTGGTGAGTGCCCTCAGCGCCCCTTCAAAGGCCATGCGCCGGGGCGCTGCCGAGGCTCTCGGCGCGATCGGCGACCAGCGGGCCACCCCGCATCTGATCCATTCGCTCTCCGACGCCGATGAGGCTGTTGCGAACGCCGCCACAGTCGCACTCGTGGCCCTGGGGCCCGACGTTGCCGAGCCGCTCGCCCAGCTGCTCGTCCGGGGCGACCCGGTCGCCTCGCGCCGGGCAGCACTCGTCCTCGGGCGGCTCGGCGAGCGAGGGATGGGCCAACTCGATCGGGCCATTCATCACCAGCGAGCCATGGTAAGGGCCGCCGGGGCTGCGGGAATTGCGCAGGCGGCAGCCACTGGCGACGCGGGCTTACGCCGCCGGGCCGCTGCCTTGCTCAGCGTGGCACTCTACGATGTGGATGCCGGTGTGCGCAGTGAGGCCGTCCGGGGGCTCGGTTTACTCGGCGATGAGCGGGCCATTCCGCAGCTGATCACGGCTCTGGGCGCGCGCGACGATGAGGTGGCGCGCATGGCCGTCGAGTCCCTTGGGCAGCTCGGCGATGCCCGCGCGGTGGGGCCCCTGGCAGGTGCCCTGCATCATCGTTCGCCGGTCGTGCGGGCAGCCGCAGCGCGGGCCCTCGAGGAGCTCCTTCGCGGCACGGCACGGTCACAGAGCGAGGTGCTGACACGCCCGCTGGTGCCCCTGCTCATCACCCTGGAAGATCCCGACAGCGCCGTGCGTATGGCTGCCCTCGGGGCACTGGAGGCGCTTGCGGCTTCCCCCGCTGCCCGCACGATGCCACACGAGCTCCGCAACACGGCCCTGCCGGCGCTTACGTCGGCCCTGCGCCACAGCGATGCGGCAGTACGCGCCGGCGCCAGCAGACTCGCGGGGACGGTCGGCGACGAGCGGATCGGGCCAGCCTTGCTGAAAGCCCTGACCGATCCATCGGCTGCTGTGCGGGCCGCCGCCGCAACCAGCCTCGGACAGCTACAGCTCCCGGCTACTGCTGAGGCGCTGGTGGCCCACCTCGACGACCCCAGCCCCCTGGCGCGCAACGCCGCCCGCGCCGCCCTCGTGCGTGTCCCGGGGGCTGCCCGCGCCGCGATCGGGCGCCTCCCCACGGCAGGCCCGCAGCAGCGCTGGCTGATCAGCCAGGTGCTCGCAGCGCTTGGGCCCGTTGCGCTTCCTGAGCTGATCGCGGCGCTTGCCGGGCCGCCCCAGGTTGCCCGCGTGGCCGCGGACGCACTGCTGCCCCGCGACGATCTGCGCGCCCTGGCCTACGATCTCGCACCGGAGCCCTCAGAGGAGGCCTGGCGCCGGGCCATCGAGGCGCTCGATGCCGATATGGCTCGGCAGCTGGTAGACCTTGCACGGCGGCCCGAGCCCACCGTGCGCGCGGCAGCGGTCAGCCTGCTCCGCCGCATCAGCGCCCTGCGCCTCTCCGATTCGTCCTCCACAGCTCACCACTGCCAGGCCGGACGCGGGTAGGCCCATGGTGCGCAGCGCTCGCCCCCGCCGTCTGATGCACAATGCATTCCAGCTGAGGGAGTTCCGAAGCCTCTTACCGCGCAGGCGGGGGCCGCTTGCTCGTAGGCAAGCCCCACGCGGGGAGCCCAGCCGTAGCGCACGCGCCGGAGATGTCGCGCGGTCCGGGCAGGACCAGAGCTCGTCAGAACGCCAGCTACGTGCGGTTCCCCGATGCCTGGTGCTCGGTTCTTGCGCTAATCCTTGCGATGGCTCTGAGGAGGCATGCCGCCACCCGCCGAACCGGCGCCGCCAAGGATGGAGCCAAGGATGGAGCCGAGGTCCGGCCCGCCAGCCTGCGACGAACCACCCGTGTGTCCGCCACCCGCCTCGGCGAGGATCGACCCGAGGATGGAGCCCACGTCCATCCCGCCCCCCTGGCTCATCCCGCCCCCCTGCGGCGCGCCGCCC
>SFCB01000212.1 GCA_004367505.1 Chloroflexi bacterium OHK40
GCCAGGCGCCGCTGCGGCGGGCGGTGTGTAGGTGGCGGCGAAGCGCTGGGGGGCGGGCTGGCTCTGGGCGGGAGTGCTCCAGGTGGGTGGCTGGGCGGGCCGAGGCGGCACATAGGCCGGGGCGCTTGGCCGGGCCACCGGCTCGCTGTAGCCGCCGGAGCCGGGCGGGTAGCGGGGCAGTTCATCATCGAGGTTGAGGAAGCGGCGCAGGAAGCCGGGGAGCCAGCTGTACGCGCCTGGGCCTCTGCGGTACGGGTCCGACATTGCCGTGTCCTCTCATTCCTGATCTGCTGGTGGCAGATTGCATGGTGCAGGCGACGATCCTGGTGCCACACCGACTCAAGGTCCTGCGTCTCTGTGGCGTTCCAAACGCTCGGATGGTACAAGCGGCGTACGACGTGGCCTTCTCAACTACCCGAAGGCGAACAGGCGCCGGCGGGGGCGGCTATGGGGCGCGAAGCAAAAGTCGATAATCCGTCCGAGATCGTCGTTGGGGTAGCGGCGATCAAGGGTCACGATCGAGTCGAGCACATAGGCGAGTTGCTCGGGTGGTGTGCGCGGGTCGCAGCGCACGAGCCTGCCGATCAACTGGCGGCGCAGCTCAAGGCTGTAGCGTAAGGTGGTGGCGGCGAGCCTGGCGAGGAGCGCATCACGCAGCTCCACGTCGTCGCTGAGGCGCTGGAGCCAGCGAGCGAGCCCGAGGCGCTCGCTACGGTCGAGGTAGAAATTGACGAGGTCGGCGAGACCCAGGTCGTTGGTAACGGCGGTGAGCTCGGCCCAGCGCTTGCTGAAGGGCTGGCGGGCGAAGGCAGGCAGGGCGGCGAGCTGAGCCACCAGGTTGCTGGCGGTGTAGTAGGGCTCGCGCTCGAAGCTGCGCACGAGGCCAGCCTCGCGTTCGGCGAGCAGCGAGACGGCCTCGCGGACCACGCCGTCGCTTGCGTCGTAGCCGCCGCCGCGCAGGTGCATCTCGTGGGCGAGTTCGTGGAGGGCGATACCCACGCTGCCATCTTCGTCCCAGCGACCGAGGGTCACGAAGGAGCCACTGCGAGGCGAGAAGCTGCCGCTGTCGCTCCAGGGGCCATTCGGGCGCCCGCCATCGAGGGCCTCGAAGGTGAGGCGCTCGTTGAGGATCTCGGGAGCCAGATCGGCGCCCCACATGCGGGTAGCGAGCTGGCGTACCTTGCGGGCGATCTGAGCCGGGCGGTAGCGGTACTCGCCGACCTCAAGCACCTGGTTGCCGGCGCTGTCCATCGCGATCGTCGCCTGCTGGCCATTGGCTCGAATGAGCAGCTGCATAGCGGTCACCCCTTCACACCGCGTAGAAAGAGCTGAAGGATCTGGGCCACCTGCTCGGGCAGTTCGAACAGGATCAGATGGCCGCAGCGCGGCACCTGGAGAAACTGGCCGTTGGGTGCGAGCTGCATGAGCGCGCGGCCACCCTGGGGCCGCATGATCGGATCGCCCGCCCCGGCCACCAGCAGGGTAGGCTGTTCGACGCGGCGCATCTGCTCGGCGACGGCCTCCAGCACCTCGCGCCTGGCCAGTTCGCGGGCCGAGACGCGCACGGCCTCCGGGTCGCAGCAGCGCAGGCTGAGCGTGGCGAGCTTCACATCGCTCACCGGGGCGGTATTGCGAGTGAGTACCGCGAGGGCGTAGAGGTAGGGAATCCACCAGAGGCCACGGCGCTCGATCGGGCGCAGCACCCGATTGAAGACGGTATCAAGGAGGTCGGGGACGACAGCCGATGCGGCGCGGCTGTAGGGAATGAGGCTAAAGTTGAAGAAGGTGAGCGAGCGCACCTGCCCGGGGTTGTGGGCGGCATAGTGGAGTGCTACGAAGGCCCCAAGCGAGAAAGCGGCGACGTGCTGGGGTGGCAGGCCCAGCGCCTCGGCGAAGGCACGCAGGTCATCGCTGAAGCCGGCCACCGTGTAGTTGCGGGCCGGGTCGCTGTCGGAGAAACCGTGGCCCTTCAGGTCGTAGGCGAGCACCCGGTAGCCGGCCCGAGCCAGCGGCCCGACGATATGGTGCCACCAGTAGGCCGAGCAATCCCATCCGTGTACCAGGACGAGCGGCTGGCCGCTGCGGGGGCCGGCCTCCAGGTAGTGGTGCACCACGCCCTTCACCCGCACGAAGCGGGCCTGTTCCAGCAGCGCTAGCTGCTGCTCCAGGCGACGGCGCTCGCGGGCGCTGAGCGTGCCGGCCAGCGCCGCCCGCACCTCGGCCAGGTAGGTGGTGTACTTTGCTGTCCTGAGGTCGCGCTCCTCAGCGACGGTCGCCGGTTCGCTCTGATCCACCATGGGCACCTCCTGCGGCCGTGGGCCCGTTCGTCGCTCGTGATGCTACTCCACCCAGAGCCGCAGCGTCTCGCCTTCGACGCGGGCGCGGAGCTTGCCGCCCTCGACCAGGCCCGGCAGCAGGAGGTGGCGGCGCTGCTGGCCGAGGCGCACAACAACCTCCTCGCTGGCCACGGCGATATCGAGGCTCTTCGGGTCGAGGAAGGGGATCTGCAGCCGCAGCTCGCGCTCACTGGCCGGGTGATGGGGCGGGGGGGCGAAGACCGCGCCGTCGCGGTA
>SFCB01000059.1 GCA_004367505.1 Chloroflexi bacterium OHK40
GACCGCGACGCCGGTGCCGCCGACCGCGACGCCGGTGCCGCCGACCGCGACGCCGGTGCCGCCGACCGCGACGCCGGTGCCGCCGACCGCGACGCCGGTGCCCGGGGACGTGATCTTCGGCGACGGCTTCGAGAGCGGTGATCTGAGTCGCTGGTCGGCCGCTGCCACCAATGGTGGCCAGCTCGTGGTGAGTGCCGGCGCGGCACTTGAGGGCGCCCTGGGTTTGCAGGCCCAGATCAGTAGCACGAAGGCCATGTACGTCGCCGACCGCAGCCCCGCTGCGGAGGCGAGCTATCGGGCGCGTTTCCGCTTTGATCCAAACGGTGTCAGTATCAGAAGTGGCCGCAGCCACACCCTCCTGCTAGCACTGAGCAGCTCGGCCCGGCCTGTCGCCCGGGTGCAGATCCGTACCTCGGCGGGCAGCTACCAGCTGCGAGCTGGCCTGGCCGACAACACCGGCGCCGAATCCTACACCAGCTGGTTCTCGATCACCGATGCGCCGCACAGCATCGAGATCCACTGGGGCGCCGCCACCAGCGGCGCCAGCAATGGCTTCCTGACGCTCACTATCGACGGGGTGCCAAAGCAGACGCGTGGCGCCGTGAGCAATGGCCAGCTCCGGATCGAGGAGCTGCGCCTCGGCCCTACCGGAATCAGTTCGGGCATCAGCGGGACGGAGTACTACGACGCTTTCGCCTCCTCACGCGGCGGACCCCTGGGCCCCTGAGCGACACACGGAGTGCCTATGTTGCGCGTACTACTCCTCGTGACCCTGGCCCTAACACCGTTCGCCACCCCCGCACGGGCCTCGGGCGCAACCTGGACGGTCGATCGCGCGAGTGATCTTGTCGCCGACGGGAGCCTGGCAGACCGGCGCGGCTCGCTGCGCTTCGTGCTGGCCCATGCGATCGCCGGCGACACGGTGCGCTTTGGCGATATCGGCGCCGATAGTATCTTTGTCGGCAGCACACTCAACGTGCCAGCCGGCGTGGCCGTAGGCCGTACCCGTACTGAGCCATGCGGTGAAGCCGACCGCCCGCTCACCAACCTGCTGGCCCTCCCGGGCCTGAGCGGGCCGATCATCACCCTCGGTGCTGGCGCTACCCTGCGCAACCTGGCGCTGGCAAATGCCGCCACCAGCGGTGCGACACTCGCCGTCGCGGTACTGGGTGGTGACACCGATCTCTGCGCGGTCACCTTCGGGGCGGCCTACGACCCAGAAGGCGCGCCGATCGAGGTAGCCGCGCCCAACGCGGCCCTCAGCATCGATGGCCCAAAGGCGCGCGTCCACCGCAGCCGGATCAAGGGTGCCATCACCATCTCACCACGCGGTGACGCGAGCGTGATCGGCGACGCTCTTGGTGAATCCGGCGAGGCCAACTTGCCACTGGCCCGCGCAACCGTGACGGTGGGCGCCGATGGGGGAGACGCGGCCCGCCAGGTGACGATCCGTGACGCGCTTCCCCGGTTGCTCCAGGGCCTGATCGGCAGCGGTGTGCCCGGTGGCGACGACCTGCCCACGCACGCGAACCACTGGGCGCTCACGCCCACGATTACCGGCGCCACCAGCGCCGACAACTTCGCCACCGTGCGGCTCTGCGGCATCGCCAGCCCGCTCGCCGTCGTGGACATCTTCATCGATGACGGCGGCGTGACCACGCGGGCCGGCACGACGACTGCCGGTGCCGATGGGCGCTTTGGGTACCTTGGGCCGCTCCCGGGTGCCGGGGCAACGATCCGGGCAGCGGCCACCTTGAACGACCCCGCCGTTCCCGCGCGTGTGGGCAGTTCGAGCCAGTTCAGCGCAGCGGTAGGGGTGCAGGCAGGGCCAGCTCCAGCCTGCGACGCTCCGCTGCCCGAGCCCCGGCTGGAAGCTGTGGCAACCGTACGCAATCTCAGCAATCCCGCAGCCCCGGGCGCTCAGGCCGGCGATACACTGCGCGCAACCATCACCATCTCCAACCCCGGTGCGATCAACGTCCAGCAGATCGCCAGCCAGGCCTTGCAGGTGAGCCCGGCGGCCTTCCCCATCCCAAACACGGCCTCGATCGTGGGCGGGACCGGCTTCTTTGTTCAGAATCTCGGCTTTGAGGGCGGGGTGCTTGCGCCCGGCGAGACGGCGGTATTCACCGTGGATCTCATGACGACGGCACCGATCGCTACCGGCGCGGTGGTGCTGTCGGGCTATGTGGTGGCCGAGCGCGTGGTGAATATTCCTGTGGTAGGACGGCTGAGCGGCGCGGTAGCTGGAGCGCCCGCACCGCGTGTATGGTTGCCGCTGCTCAGTTCCGTGGGGCTACCCGCCCCATCAACTCACGCACCAGCCCCTTGATCTCCACCAGATCGTTGGCCGCCGGGTTCTGGCGCGCGTAGCGTTCCAGATCTTCCAGGGCCGCCAGGGTTCGCCCGACCCGCAGCCGCAAGAGCCCACGGTCGCGCAACTCGCCCGGGTCGCTCGTATCGAGCAGCAGCAAGCGCTCCACGGCGGCCAGAGCCTGGCGCGGGTCGTTGCGGGCAAGGTGGGCCTGCTTCAGGTTCCGCAGGATACGGGCGAGGATGGCCCCACGACCCGGCGGGGCCATGATGAGCTCGGCGAGCTCCGGGCTTACCTCGCCATAGAAGCTGGCAATCTGGCGCTCACAGTCGGCGAGGCTCCACTGACGCCCGCCGTTGAACGGGTCGAAGAACCGGTCGCCTGCCGGATCCACCAGCCGCACGATGAAGTGGCCTGGTAGGGCCAGGCCGTGCAGCGGCAGCCCGAGGCGCCAGCCGACCTCCAGATAAACGAGGGCCAGCATGATCGGTAGCCCGGTGCGGCGCTGGAGCACCCGGTCGAGGTAGCTATTGGCCGGGTCCGGGTGGCGGTAGCAATCGGGGTCGCCGTAGAAGCCTTGCTCGTAGAAGAGGCAGTGGCTCAGGGCCACGGCCCGCGCGGCCAGGCTGGTCGCGGCGGCCACCGCTGGCTGTGCGGCCCCGGCGAGCGCATCGAGCTCCACCAGCGCTGCCCGCGGGTCGGGCCCGCCCTGATCCTCCCAGGCCAGCACAAGCGCCGCCTCGGCGAGGGGCACCTGTGGGTCGGGCCGCCGAATAAGCTGGGCGAAGGCCCACCGTGCGGGCGACTGGTGCATGCCGGCGATTGTACTATAGCAGGGCGTGAGCTGCGGCGCCGAGCAGGCCGCTCTTCGGATTCAAAATGACGTGGACCGGCATGCGCTCCAGGAGTTCCCCGAAACGGCCCTTGTCGCGCATTGCCGCCAGGAAGCGTTCGTGGCGCAGCTGACCGATGATCCGGGGGGGGATGCCACCCCCGAGGTAGACGCCGCCGGTGGCGAGCACCTTCAGCGCCAGATTGCCAGCCTCGGAACCGAGGATGCCGACGAAGCACTCCAGGGTGGCCGCGCACACGGGGCATGGCTCCTCGGCCGTCAGGGCGGCCCCCACGATCACCGGCGTCGGATCGGTCGCGGTGGCCAGGAGTGTGGCCACCCGTGGCGTCTCGCGCCCGAAGACCTTGTCGCGGAAGTAGGCGTAGATGTTCGGGATGCCGAGGCCCGAGCAGACGCGCTCGAAGCTGACGTGTTCCATCCGGGCCATCAGAAACCGGAGCAACTCCAGTTCGGTTGGGTTGTTGGGCGCAAAGCTCGCGTGGCCGCCCTCCGAGGGATGCGCCCGGTAGCGGCCGTGATCCCAGGTGAGGAAGGCCTCGCCGAGGCCGGTGCCCGGGGCGATCACGGCGATCGCGCCACCCGCCACCGGGGTTCCTGGGCTCAGGGTCACGATGTCATCGGGCTCCAGGATGGGCACCGCCTGGGCGATCGACTCCAGGTCGTTCAGCAGGTCCACCGGGATGCCGCCGAGGTGGGCGCTGAGCGCCCCCGCATCGATCACCCACGGCAGGTTGGTGATCTCGGCGCGGCCCGCCACGACCGGCCCGGCCACGCCGAAACACGCGCTCTCGAGCGTCGTGGGGTGGGTGGCCAGGAACGTGCTGACCACCGACTCGAGGCTCGCGTGCTGGCTGCTCGGGTAGGTGGCCTCGGCCAGTGGCCGGTGGGGACCGGCCTCACGCGAGAACAGCGCCAGATTCGTCTTCGTCCCCCCGATATCGCCGGCGAGTATCATCGTCGCCTCGTCTTGCAGTCGGTCTGAAAGGATGCAGGGAACGGAGCAGATTATACGCTATCTGCGATGCCCCTCTGCGCTTCGCGGGGGTGTGACGTTTCATCCTGCGCGCTAGCCCGCCCCCGCTTGCGCGGGGGTCGGCGTCACCGCTGTGGTGTGCGCTGGGCGCCGGCCGCCGGTGGCCTTCGCACCCGGAAGCCGCGCTTCCGCGCCACGGCCTGCGGTGCTCACGCCCGCGCAGGCGGGCGTCCAGGCCAGATGGGCTTTGTCCCCGGAAGCCGCGCTTCCGCGCCACGGCCTGCGGTGCTCACGCCCGCGCAGGCGGGCGTCCAGGCCAGGTGGACAGGGCAAGGGCGCGGGCGCCTCCGAATCAGCTCCAGGCACTTACGGCTGGTTCGCCCGGTTCAAGCGCCGCCCGCAGTCTGGCAACCGCAGAGGCCACATCTTGCCCCCGCGTGTAAATGGCGGAGCCCACCACGGCCACGTTTGCGCCGGCATCGCGGCATGCCCCGATCGTCGTTGCGTTCACGCCACCATCAACCTGGATCGCCACCTCCCGGAGTCCCCGGGCGTCGAGCTCGCGTCGCAGCCAGCGTACCTTGGCCAGGCAGCCTGGCAGAAAGGCCTGCGCGCCAAAGCCCGGGTTCACCGTCATCACCAGGGCCAGGTCGAGCTCGGGTAGGATCGCCTCGAGCGCTGCGGTGGGCGTGCCCGGGTTGATCGCCGCGCCGGCATGCGCGCCGAGGGCCTTGATCTGCTGAATGGTGCGGTGTAGATGGGGGCTTGCCTCGACATGCACCGTGATCCGGTCGCAGCCAGCGGCGACGAAGGCCTCGACATAGCGCTCCGGCTCGACGATCATCAGGTGGGCGTCGAGGATGGCGCCATAGCGGTCGGCGAGGGGCCGGAGGGCTTGCACCACCAGCGGCCCGAAGCTGATGTTCGGTACGAATCGGCCGTCCATAACGTCCAGGTGCAGCCAGCGGATGCCCGCCTCAAAGGCAGCCTCCACCTCCGCGCCCAGGCGTGTGAAGTCGGCGGTCAGGATCGATGGGGCGATCTCCATCCGGACTCCTTACAGGGGTGTGCCCTCGCAGCAGACGCGGCAGGCAGACAACCGGGCTGCTCAGCGCCCTTCAGGCAGGTCCTCTGGTCGTTGTATATGCCGCACCCCATCCTCCCCTGCCACAAACAGATCGCTGGCGAGCCCGAGGAAGAGCCCGTGCTCAACAATCCCGGCCCGCCGTTCCAGTGTCGTGGCGAGCCCGGCCGGGTCCTGGAGCGGTGGGAAGCGGCAGTCAAGGATCAGATTGCCCTGATCGGTGGCGAAGGGCGTGCCATCGGCTCGCTCGCGCAGCGCCACGGCGGCGCCGAGTCCGGTGATAAAACGCGCGGTAGCGCGCCATCCGAAGGGCACGACCTCGATCGGCAGGGCGAAGTGGCTGCCAAGGGTGGGCGAGCACTTGGCGTCATCCACCACGATCGCCACGCGCCGGCTGGCCTGGGCCACCATCTTCTCGCGCAGCAGCGCGCCGCCGCCGCCCTTGATCAGGTTTAGCTGCGGGTCCACCTCATCAGCCCCGTCGATGGTCAGGTCCACGGCATCCACATCGTCCAGGCTCACCAGTGGGATCCCGAGCTCGCGGGCGAGCGCTGCCGTGGCCTCGGCACAGGGCACACCCGCCACGCCGGGGAGCGCGCCGGCCGCTACGAGCGCGCCGATCCGGCGCACCGCCCAGATGGCGGTGCTGCCGAAGCCAAGCCCAACCACCATCCCCGGCTGCACCAGGGCTACCGCCGCCTCCGCTGCCCGGCGCTTCAACGCATCACGCATCCTGTTGCTCTCTCTGGCCTGGCGCTCATCCGGGCGCCATCGCTCGGTAGACAATGCATCCGCTTTGCGGGTTCGCGGTCAGGGTGGGCGATTTACCTGGCCGGTGCCGGCACATCCAGTTTCGGCGCGAGCCCAGTCACCTGGAGGATCCGGGCGCCATCGAGGGTCTCCTCGACGAGCAGGGCCTGGGTGAGCGCTTCCAGCTTGTCGCGGTGCTCGGTGAGTAGGCGAATGGCTTTCTGGTAGCTGTCGTCGACGATCTTGCGGATGGCCTTATCGGCGGCCTGCGCGGTGCTCTCGCTGTAAGGCCGCTGGGTAACCCCGGCACCCAGGTAGTTGCCACGGCTCGCGTCGAGCAGCTGCACCTGGCCCACCTCGTCGCTCATGCCGAAGCGCATCACCATCGCCTGGGCCAGATTGGTGACCTGCTGCAGATCGTTCTCGGCGCCGGTCGTCACATTGCCGTACACCACGAGCTCGGCGGCGCGACCGCCCAGGGTGGTCACAATGCGGGCCCGCAAGTACTCCTCCGTGTAGTTCCAGCGGTCGTCCTCAGGCACCGAGAGGGTGACGCCGAGGGCCTGGGCACGGGGCACGATCGTCACGCGGCGCACCGGGTCGCTCTCGGGCTGGAGCAGGCCGAGCAGCGCGTGGCCAGCCTCGTGGTAGGCTACCCGCTCGCGGTCCTCGGGGCGCATCAGAATGCGGCGCTCAGCGCCGAGAAAGAGCTTCTCCATCGCGTCGGTGAAGTCCCGCATCGTCACCTGCTCGTTGCCGCGCCGGGCCGCGGTGAGGCTGGCCTCGTTCACCAGGTTGCGTAGCTCGGCGCCGGTAGCGCCGGGCATATTGGCCGCGATAGCCGTGAGGTCAACGTCGGGGGCGAGTGGCACCTCGCGCGTGTGGATCTTCAAGATCTCCACGCGCCCATTGCGGTCGGGAGGCTGCACTACCACCCGCCGATCGAAGCGGCCCGGGCGGAGCAGGGCCGGGTCGAGTACATCGGAGCGGTTGGTTGCGCCGAGCACCACCACGCGCGTGTCGGCGCCGAAGCCGTCCATTTCGGTGAGGATCTGGTTGAGCGTCTGCTCGCGCTCGTCGTTGCCGCCGAGCTCATTGCCGCCACGGCGCCGGCCGATCGCGTCGATCTCGTCGATGAAGATGATCGCCGGGGCGGCCTCGCGGGCTTGTTTGAACAGATCGCGCACCCGGCTGGCCCCGACGCCCACCACCATCTCGATGAACTCCGAGCCCGACATGCTGAAGAAGGGCACATCGGCCTCGCCGGCTACGGCGCGGGCCAGCAGCGTCTTCCCCGTGCCGGGCGGACCCTCCAGGAGCACGCCACGGGGGATCATCGCGCCCAGCTTCTGGTACTTCTCGGGGTTCTTTAAGAAGTCCACCAGTTCCACCAGTTCGTTCTCCACCTCGTCGATCCCCGCCACATCGTCGAAGGTCACACGCTCGGTGGTGGTCGGGTCGTAGCGGCGGGCCCGTGAGCGGCCGAGCCCGAGGGCGCCGGCGCCGCCCATGGAGCTCGCGGCCCGGGCGTTGAGCCACAGGAAGCCGCCGATCAGCAGCAGGGTGGGGCCGAACGCCAGCAGTAGGTTCCAGAGCGGGTTGCGGGCCTGCTCCAGGGGCTCGGCAGTGATCACCACATTCGTCGACTCGAGCAGCGCCAGCAGGTCCGGGTCGGGGATGAGAGCGGGCTTGACGGTCGCGAAGCGCTCGTAAGCACGGGTGCCCTCCGGGAGCTCGGTAGGCGCCGGGCTCAGGGTCACGATGCCGTCCTCGCTCTCGGTAGCGGTGACAGGCTGGCGGAAGCTGCCCTGGATGTCTTCGCCCCGGCTGGTAATCGCGGCCACGTTGCCCGCCGCCACCTGTTCCTTGAAGACGGTGTAGGGAATGGTCACGAAGACCGGCTCGCTGGGGAAGAGCCAGTTGATCAGCACGTAGTTCAGCAGCAGCAGGGCGATGAAGGTAAGCCAGAAGCTGCCGCGCCGGGCGGGCTGCCACATCGGTTGCTGGTTGGGCCGGCCCCCGCCGGGGCGCGGCGGCGTGGCAGGTGCCGCGCCACCTTGGGATGTCGCCATCAGGTACCTCAGTCCGCTCAGGATGCGTCGGGCGGGACGAGTCGGGGTTGCCGCTGTATTATACGCGGTTGCGGCCTGGTGGCTCACCACGGTGCTGGCGCTGGATTGCGATCCCGCTGAGCCGGCCCGCTGGGGCTGAGACGCCCCGCTGGGGCAGAGACGCCCCGCTGGGGCGTCTGTACGCTGGTGGTCTGGTTGGGGCAGAGACGCCCCGTTGGGGCGTCTGTACGCTGGTGGCCCGGTTGGGGCAGAGACGCCCCGCTGGGGCAGAGACGCCCCGCTGGGGCAGAGACGCCCCGCTGGGGCCGAGACGCCCCGTTGGGGCAGAGACGCCCCGCTGGGGCAGAGACGCCCCGCTGGGGCAGAGACGCCCCGCTGGGGCAGAGACGCCCCGCTGGGGCGTCTTTACGTCGGCCACCAGGGTGGGCCGTTAGGGCCGCTCGATCGGTGGTACGGGCTGGGGCAGCGAGGGCGGCAGCGGGATGCCTGGCTGGGTGGGTACCGGGGCTTCAGGCTGGGGCTCTGCTGGCGGCGGGGTTGCTTCGGGCGGTGGGGCCTGCTCGGGTGGGGCGTCGGGCACTGTAATCGGCGCGGCCTCCTCCGGGGCCCTCACGCCAAGCACGACCGTTGTGCCGGGAATGATCCATTCTCCCGCGCGGGGCAGAGTACTGACGACTGCGTACGGTACGTACTGATCGAAGATCTCCGGAATGCGCGCCCGTGTCTGATAGTCGACATAAATTGATCCGGGGCCAACCCCGAGCGTTGCCAGGAGCTCCTTCGCCTGGTTCTCGCCGAGGCGTTCCAGGTCCGGCATGAGGATGGCTCCGGCTACGGGCGGTACCGGAACAGGCGGCTCGAACATGGCCGTGGTGCAGGCTTGCAGCTCTTCGGGCTTGATCCCGGCGCCGGCTCCGCCGCCCTCCCACTCGAAGCGCTCGCGCATGTCGGGGTCAGGCTCCGGGAGGTTCCACACGATGATCTCACCCGTCAGTCCGGGCGGAATCGGCACGCCATCAACTGGCCGGCAGTAGGCTGTGGCCGGTAGGGGCGTGACTTCCTGCGCTTCGCCCGGCACGGGGGTAACGGGGCCGCTGATCAGGAGTTGGCCGTCGCTCGTCCAGTCTTCCGGGGTTGGAATACGCGCAACCGTGACCCTGGTGAACGAGCTGCATGATACGTTCCCCTGGCTCAGCCGCTGGTCGAGCTCGGGGCCAGACGCGAGCGTCACCGTGGGCGTGATCAAGCTGGTGAGCATCGACCTGGTGAACAACTCCTCGCTGTAGCCGCCGTAGGGGCCGGGTAGTGCGCAGATCGCCCGGCGCTGCACGCTCCCATCTTCTGGCAGCCGGAATTCGGTAGGGATCACCCCATCGGGAAAGGGAGCCGCGAAGAGCGCCCGGTAGCGTGGGCGCTCCCGAGCCCACACGAAGAGCTCCTCCATCACGTTGCGCCAGATGATTCCGCCGCCGGTGAGGCTCTCAACCCGTGCTGTTGGTTCGTTGTTGTTGTTGCCCGTCCACACGCCAACGGTCACAAAGGGGGTATAGCCGGCAGCCCAGGCATCGCGCCAGTCGTTGGTGGTGCCCGTCTTCACGGCGGCTGGGAGGGAGAGCTTCAGTGGACTACCGAGGCCCCACACCGCCTGGCGGGCCCGGTCATCGCTCAGCATATCGCTCATGATCGCCACCAGCGCCGGGTCCACCACTTGCTGGCCACGGTTGGGCAGGAACTCCTCGAGCACCTGCCCGCTGGCGTCGGTGATCTTCAGCACCGAGACGGGCGGGTAGTAGCGCCCGCCGCTGGCGAGGGTGTTATAAGCTGTCGTCAGTTCCAGGGGCGTCACCTCACCGCCACCGAGGGTGAGCGAGAGGCCATAGAAGTCCATACCGCGTTTGAGCCCGCTCTTGATGCCCACGCGGTCGAGCAGGTCGAGCGTCTCCTGAATACCGGCGAACCTCAGCGCCTTCACGGCGGGGATATTGAGCGAGTTGGCCAGGGCGGTGCGGATGCGCACGGGTCCGTTGAAGCGGCCGCTATAGTTGAGCGGCGCGTACCACTCGCCGGCACCGCTGCCGCTGATCGGGAACTCGGTAGGAACGTCCCAGATCACGGTCTCAGGCGTCATGCCGCGCTCCATCGCCGCGAGGTAGGTGAAGGGCTTGAGCGCCGAGCCGGGCTGCCGCTCGCGGGTGGTCACATTCACCTGGCCGTCGAGCACATTGCCGCGCTCGCCGGGGGTTGTGGTGGGCTTCACGGCGTTGTAGTCGATGCTGCCGACCATGGCGAGCACCTGGCCGGTGTTGGGCTGCATCACCACCACGGCGGCATTGTGGATGTTGCGCTCCTCCAGTTCGCCGATGCGCTCGGCCGCCTTCTCCTGCACCATCCGCTGCATGTCCAGGTCCAGCGTCGTGGTGATCCGCAGCCCACCGCCGAAGAGCAACTCCGGGCCGTAGCGCTCCTGGATCAGGTCGCGCACATAGAAGACGAAGTGGGGCGCATTGAGGGGCACCTCCTGGGGGGCGAAGCGCAGCGGCTCGGCAATCGCGGCGCGGGCCTCGGCCTCGGTCACGTAGCCGTCCTCCACCATGCGGCGGAGCACAGCCACCTGGCGCCAGCGGGGCGCGCTGATCTCTTCGGGCAGCCGGTACTCATCGCTCGTCCAGCCAGGGCCGAGCGTGACGCCGGGCAGATAACCACCCTGGTCGTCGCGCTCAAGGTAGTTGATCGGGTTGTAGACGCTGGGGAGCTGGGGCAGGCCGGCGAGCAGAGAGGCCTGGTTGAGGTTCAGATCGCGGGCCCGTACACCAAAATAGACCTCCGAGGCGGCCTCGATGCCGTAGGCGAGATTGCCGTAGAAGTTCTCGTTGAGATACAGTTCGAGGATTTCGTCTTTGGTGTAGCGCTTGTCGAGCTCCTGGGCAAGAATAATCTCTTTGATCTTGCGCTCGTAGCGCCGCTCGGGAGCCCGCTCCTCTGGCGTGAGCACATAGTTCTTGATCACCTGCTGGGTAATCGTTGAGGCGCCACCGGTCTCCTCGCCAGCCTGCAAACTACTGAGCAGCGTGCGCAGGATGCCGGCCGGGTCGATCCCCGGGTTGGTGAAGAAGGTCTGATCCTCGATCGCGACAGTGGCCTGGATCAGCAGAGGCGAGACATCCTCGATATCGACCGTCGTTCGCTTACCGGCGTCGAAGAATTCGTAGAGCAGGGTGCCGTTGCGGTCGTAGATCCGCGAGCTCTCAAAGAGCTTACGGGCACCGAGGGCGTCGAGCCGGGGCTTCAGGCTGGCGGCGGTGCCGGCGTAGGCGGTGTAGGCCATCCCGCCCCCGGCCAGGGTCAGGGCCAGGGCGCCGAGTATCAGGGCGGCGAGCAGTTGGGCCGTGAGCCGTGGCAGCCGCATGCCAGCAGCCGGGGCTGGCCGCCCACGGAGGAGTCGGGGCGTCGCCGGGCGGCGCGGCACACGGTGGCCGCCATAGGTGCGTCGGGCAAAACGGTCGCGTTGCATCGTTCTCCGCTCTATGATGTATAACGTATTCTTCGCGCTTGAGGCGCCCGCTCAGTCGGCTGGCCGCTCGGAAGCAGCAAGATACCAGCCTGCGGCGTCGCGGAATCGCTCACGAGTATAGCACGCTGGCGCTGAGGGGCGGCTGACAGAGCTGTGATGGATATTCGGACGCTGTAACCCACAGAAGCTTTCGTTCTATTTTACACGTTGGCTTGTTGGCCAGACGGCGTGTGTTAGAATACCCATCAGGCGCCCGCATTGCCGCAGGTCGCATGCGCTCATGCTCAGATCGCTTATTAACCAGCGCCTCGGTCGCTATCACATCAAAGCGTTGCTCGGCCGTGGTGGCATGGCGGCGGTATACCGTGCCTCCGATACCGTGCTGCAGCGCGATGTGGCCTTGAAAGTGCTCTACCCGCAGTTTAGCGACGATGCCTCCCTCATTGCCCGCTTCCAGCGCGAGGCTGTGACGGCCGCATCGCTCGAGCACCCCAATATCGTCCCGGTCTACGATGTCGGCGAGTACGACGGGATGGCCTATATTGCGATGAAGCTCCTCAGCGGCGAGACGCTGCAGGAACGCTTGCAGGCTGTGGGGGCGCTCGCGCTGGATGAGCTGCTGGCCGTGATCACGCCGGTGGCTGCCGCCCTCGATTATGCCCACGCGCGCGGGGTGGTTCACCGCGATGTCAAGCCGGCCAATATCTTTCTCAACCGTTCCGCCGATGGCGAGCAGGTAGTGCTCACCGACTTCGGGATCGCCAAGCAGCTCGATACGCCGGGCCTCACGACCACCGGGGCGCTGATCGGGACGCCCGATTATATGGCTCCCGAGCAGATTGCCGGTCGCCCCGTAGATGCTCGCAGCGATGTCTATGCCCTGGGGATGCTGATCTACCGCGCGCTCACCGGGCGCCGGGCGTTCGAGGGGAGTACGCAGGATGTCCTGCTGGGTCACCTCTACAGCCGCCCCACGCCGCCCTCACAGCTCAACCCGGCCCTGCCAGTCGGCATCGATGCGCTCGTGGAGCGCGCCACGGCTCCGGATCCTGCGGCCCGCTACCAGAGCGCCGGTGCGCTGGTGCAAGCGCTACGGCAGATCGCTCGTGGTGCCGCCGCTAGCACGGCGGTTGGAGGCCCGCCAGTTCTGGCGCCGGCGCACCCGGTCTCCAGTGAGGGGCTCGCTCCGGCCAGCGCTCCGACCGTCCGTGGACCGGTGCTCCCACCTGCCGCCCGGCTGCCGCCGCCTGCGGTGGTACGCCGCGCAACGCCATCCGCTGCCGCGCCCGGTGCTGGCCCCGCGCCGGCAGCAGCCGCCAGAGCCGCCACTCTTCCGCGCGCTGACTCCAATCGTAGTCGTGCGGCACCGTGGCTTGCCGCCATCGTGCTCGCGCTGCTGGCCGGTGGCCTGGCGGTGGCTCTGGCGGTTGCCCTGGCTGGTCGCAATGGTGCCGGGGGTCCGGTCTTGCCGCCGCCGGTGGAGCCGGCCAGTCCGACCAGCGCTCCGCCGACCGACACGCCTGACCCGGCGTTCCTGGCCACGGCGGAGCCGCCCACGGCCACGGCGGAGCCGCCCACGGCCACGGCGGAGCCACCCACCGCTACGGCGGAGCTGCCCACGGCCACACGCTCCCCGCCCAGTTCCACCCCGGCGCCCAGCGCGACGGCAAGCCCCACCCCGGCGCCCAGCGCGACAGCAAGCCCCACCCTGGCGCCCAGCGCGACAGCAAGCCCCACCCTGGCGCCGACCGATCCGCCCTCGCCGACGGCCACGGTGGAGCCGACGCTCACCCCGAGCGTGACACTGGAGACGCCGACGGTCCAGGCCGGTTGCGCGATCGAGGTCGTGCGTGGCTTTGGCCGGATCTACGATAACGACGTGACAGTGCGCACCGGCCTCGGTTGCCCGCGCGAGCCAGAGGTGGGGGGAAACGGCTCCGAGCAGTTTTTCGAACGGGGGATGATGTTCTACTGGGACAACGCCAATCGCACCGAGAAGAGCGATCACATCTTCGTCTTCTACGGTCGCGACGAAGGTCGCTACGACGACCTGCCGCCCCAGGCCGTCGCCGACCTCGGCGATGACCCGACCCCTGGCCCCGATCCGAATCAGCCCCTCCGTGGCTTTGGCCGGGTCTACTTCTTCAAGCCGGGGGTTGCCGAGGCGCTCGGTGCGCCGATCAGCCCTGAGATCGAGCTCCGGGGTAACCGGCGCGGGGTGATCCAGTTCTTCGACCAGGGGATGATGATCTTCACACCACTCGACCGCCAGAGCGGCGGGGCGAGCATCTTTGTACTCTACGATGACGGCGCGTTTCAGCGCTTCGACGACACCTTCGGCGGGTGACGCGCGGAGGGACCTATGACACAGGTGGCTCCATCACGACCAGCGCTCGCATCAGGGCTGGCGCTCTTGCCCCTTAAGCTGGCCCTCCCGGCGGCCCGCAGCGAGGCGTTGCTGCGGCCAGACCTCCAGGCCCTGCTGGCCGAGGTGCGCCTGCGCCCGGCCACGCTGGTGGTGGCGCCGGCCGGCTATGGCAAGACGACCCTGCTCACACAGTGGGCAGATGAGCTCCAGCGCACCGGGGCCAGCGTACTCTGGCTGGGCCTCGATGCCGACGATCAAGCTCCCTCCCTGCTGCTCGCCTACCTGGTGCAGGCTTTCCAGCGCCACCTGCCCGAAGTGGGTGAAGCCTCCTGGCGTGTCATCCACTCCGCCGCCGATCTCGAGCGCGATTGGCCGGTGGTCGCGGGTGCCCTGCTCAGCGAGCTGCAGAGCGCCCTCACCACTCCCACCTTCCTGATGATCGACGACTTCCATCTGCTCGCCGATGGGCCAATCACCACGGCACTGCTTGGCTATTTGTTGCGCGCCGCGCCGCCGACCCTCCATATTGTGCTCGCCTCCCGCCGCCCGATCGACGTCTCGCCCCTGCCCCGCATGCGTGCCGAGGGGCAGTTAGTGGAGGTTGAGCCGGGCGACCTCTCATTGAACCGGGAGGAGGCCGCCGAGTTGCTCGCCCGCGCCGGGGTGGTGCTCAGCCCGGCCGAGCTCGATCTCTTGCTGGAACGCACCGAGGGCTGGGTGCTGAGTGTGCAGATGGCGGCGCGGGCGCTGGCTCGCCAGGCGCCCGGGCAGCGCCGGGCCTACCTTGAGACGCTCGACAGCAGCCAGCGCAGCCTTTTCGATTACCTGGCTTCCGAGGTGCTGGCCAGTATGCCCGCCGATCTGCTCGATTTCCTCTCGCGCGCCGCGCTGGCCGACCAGATCGATGCGCCCCTGGCCGCCGAGGCCCTCGCCCGGCCCGATGCCGAGGCCTTGCTCAGCCGGGCGCTACAACTCGGTCTGCCGATCTCGCCCGTCGATGTAGGCGATGCCCAGCCTCAGAGTTACCGCTTCCATCCGCTCTGGAGTCGCCTGCTCCGCGAGCGGGCGAGCATGTTGCTCGGCGCCCCGGAGCTCGCCGGCCTGCATCTGCGCTTCGGCCAGGCCTTCGAGCGCCGTGGTCGGCTCGAGGCGGCGATGGCCCACTACGCCGCCGCCGGCGACGACGAGGCGCTGGCCGGGGCCTTGCGGCGGCGCGCCTGGCCGCTGATCGACACTCCCCAGCGCGACAGTATCCGCGCCTGGCTCGAGCGCATTCCGGTGGCCAGCCGCGAGGCCGACCCGGAGCTCCAGCACATGTGGGGCTGGAGCATGGCCGCCTCACACCCCGACCAGGCGCTTCAGGCGATCAGCCAGGCCGCTGAGCTCTACCGCCGCGAGGGGAATCACCAGCGCGAGCTGCGTGCCCTGAGCGATATGGCCGCCCTAATCTTCTGGGAGGACCGCCCTGCCGATTTTGCCGATGTCTGTATTCGCGCGGTACGGGCCGCGAACCGGGTGCGCGATGCCTGGGCGCGCGGCACGGCTCTGGCCTCCACCGCCGCGCTCCTCTACAGCCGTGGGCGCTACGCGGCCGCGCTGCGGGTGGCCGCCCATGCCAGCCGTCACCCGAGGAGCCCCTTCTGGCAGTGGCTCCTCGCGATGATCGTTAGCAGCATCCACTTTCAGCAGGGCTACCCCGATGCCGCCCTGACTGCCGTTGCTCAGGCGTTGGAGATGCCCCAGGTGGCCCGCGACGATCGCCTGCACCAGAATCTGCGGCTCATCCAGGCCCTGGCCCTCTACCAGCAGGGCCAGATCGGCGCCGCCGTGGACGCCGCCCTCGCCGCGCACCGGCGCCTGAGCGTCTATGCCCAGGAGAGCGTGATCGGTGTGAGTGCGGCCTACCTCGGTCTGCTCCTTGTCGAGCAGGGGGCACTCGATGAGGCGGCCACCTACGTGGCCCGCGCTCGTTCGGTGGCCAACGCCAGCGGTGCTCCCGCTCTGCTCGCTCGCGCCCAGGTGATCGACGTTTATCACACGCTGCGGGTGGGTCAGGGCGCCCAGGCCGCTGCCGCCGCCCTGGACCTGGTACGGCGGGCCCACGCGGTGGGGGCCGAGCCGGTCTTCGGGCAGATCCCGCGCCGCTCCGGCGAGTTGACGCCGCCCGCCCTCGGCACCCACGACCTCTGGCTCCAGCTCTACCTGCTCGTGGTGCTCGGCGAAGGGGGCGAGGTCGAGCGTGCCGCCAGCTTCGCCGATGAGCTCACTCAGGAGATGGCCGCTCGCGGCGATGGCCTCTTCCTGGCCTCGGCCCAGCTCTATCGCGCCGCCCTCGCCGCCCGTCGTGGCGATGCGGCCACCCGCGCCGCCGCGCTCGATGCCGCCTGGGCGCTCTGTGAGACCCATAGCTTCGGCTTCCTGCCGGGGCTCCCTCAGGCTGTGGTCGAGCAGGGTGTGGCCGGCGCGCTCGAGCGCGGTGTAGCCCCCAGGGCCGTCGGTGAGGTGCTCCGCCGCCAGATCCCTGAGTCGGCGCCGGCGTTGCTGCTTCAGCTACTCGACACCCACAGCGACCCGGAGACTCGCGCTCGCATCGCCGGCCTCCTCGGCGACCTTGGCGTCTCGCGGGCCTACCCCGCCCTGCGCGCTATGCTCAAGGATCGCCACACCACTGTGCGTGCCGCCGCCGAGAGTGCCCTCGAGCGCCTTGTCTACCGGCCCGCCTATCGCCTCAATGTGCGCACCCTCGGCGCCTTCGGCGTCTGGCGCGGCGATGTCGAGATCCGCGACCGTGACTGGCGCAGCGTGAAGGCTCGCCAGCTGCTCCAGCTGCTGCTCGTAGAGCGGGGACGTATGCTCCCCCGTGACCGGATCATGGATATGCTCTGGCCTGGTCTTGAGGCTGAGGCTGCTGCCAACAACCTGCGCGTGACGCTCAGCCGCCTCACAAAGGCGATTGAGCCCACCCGGCCCGAGGGTGCCCCGAGCTACTATGTGCTCCAGCAGGGCGACACCTACGGCTTCAACGTCGAGAGTGATCACCACTACGACGCCGCAGACTTCGCGGCCGCCGTCGATCAGGGGCGGGCGGCACTTGCCCGTGGCGACCGGGAAGAGGGGATCACCCAGCTGCGCCGCGCGATCAGCCTCTACGGCGGCACCTTCCTGCCCGACTGTCTCTACGAGGACTGGTCGGTGGTCGAGCGTGAGCGGCTCGGCCTGCTCTTCACCGAGGCCTCGCTGCGGCTCGGCAGCCTGCTCCTGGAGGAGGGCCACCCTCACGAGGCGATCGGCCTTGCCTGGCGCGTGCTCGAATATGACCAGGCCCAGGAGGAGGCTTACCAGTTGCTCATGCGGGCCTACGGTGGCCTTGGCGAGCGCAGCACCGCCCTGCGGCTCTACGCGCGCTGCGTTCAGGCCCTCGAACAGGAGCTCGGCGTGGAGCCCTTGCCCGAGACGGTGGCGATCTATGAGCAGATCAAAGGGGGGTAAGGGAGGGGTGCGGCGCGCCGGGGACCGACCAGTTAGAGCAGGGGCGGATACCGGGCCGGGGGCGGGGGACGGGCGATCGGTGCGGCAGGGCCGCTTGCTACGGCACGCTTCCGGGCCAGGCTCAGAGCACCCGGAGCGGAATGCCTCAGGCCGTTGCTTCGTCCGAGAGCGACTCAACGTCAACGCGTACGTCGCAGATCGCGCTCAGGTGCCCGCTGATGAAGGCGATCGCCTGTGCGAGCTCGTCGATCTGCTGCTCCGACCCACTCCCGATATGCTGGATGCGCCCACGCCAGCGGTCGGCATCGGCGCCTGGTTCATCATCGACGACGAGTCGGAGGAGGAACGACTCAACTCGCCTGGTATTCATCACAGGGCCTCCCTCTATCTCTCAGGGTCAGCTGCCAGGTAGTCGTCTGGCTGGCAATCCGGGGCGCTCGGTTGGCAAGGCGTTCACGCTAGCTGAAACCTCATCCTACCCGGGCAGGCTGGTTGGGGGCAGTGAGGTGCACTGTGGCCATGGACGATGCCGGGGGGGTTGTGGTTCTGTGGGCAGCATACGGAGCTTCAGTAACGGGTGTGTTACCGTTCAAGCCGGGACGTTGCAGCGGCGGCGGCCCCGGACGTGTGAGTGAGAGGTTTCCGTGGAGTACACCATCGCTGTATTGGCCGGAGACGGCGTAGGGCCCGAGGTGGTGGCCGAGGGACTGAAAGTGCTCGATGCCGTCGGCGCGCGCTACGGACACCGCTTTTCCCGGCGCGAGGCCCTGATCGGTGGCATTGCCATCGACACGACGGGGCTCCCCCTCCCGGCTGAGACGATCGAGGTTTGCCGCCAGTCCAACGCGGTGCTGCTCGGCGCCGTGGGCGGCCCGAAGTGGGACGATCCGAACGCTCCGGTGCGGCCCGAGCAAGGCTTGCTCGGGTTGCGAAAGGCCCTGGGCCTTTTTGCCAATCTGCGGCCCGTGACCGTGCATCCGGTGCTCGCCGGCGCCTCCCCGCTGCGCCCCGAGCGTCTGGAGGGTGTGGACTTGCTGGTGGTGCGCGAGCTGACCGGCGGGATCTACTTCGGCGAGAAGCGGCGCGATCGCAACGAGGCGGGTGAGTGGGCCAGCGACCTCTGCATCTACAGCGAGGCCGAGATCGTGCGTGTGGTGCGCATCGCCGCCGAGCTAGCCCGGAGCCGCAACGGCAGGCTCACCCTGGTGGACAAAGCCAATGTGCTGGAGACCAGCCGGCTGTGGCGTAGTGTTGCCTCGCGCCTGGTACGCGACACGTACCCCGATCTCGCTTTTGAATATCTGCTGGTGGACACCTGCGCGATGGACCTGCTGCGGCGCCCCGGCCACTTCGACGTGATCGTCACCGAGAATATGTTTGGCGACATTCTCACCGACGAGGCGGCCATGCTTGTTGGCTCGATGGGGACGCTCCCCTCGGCCTCGCTCGGCGAGGGAGGAGTTGGCCTCTACGAGCCGATCCACGGCTCGGCTCCCGACATCGCGGGCCAGGGACGGGCCAACCCGCTCGCGACCATCCTGAGCGTGGCGCTGATGTTGCGCCACTCGCTTGGGCTCGCGCACGAGGCTGCCGCTGTCGAGAGCGCCGTTAGCGCCGTGCTCGAGGCCGGGATCGTCACCGGCGATATTGCGCAGCCGGGCCAGCGGGCCCGGAGCACCGCCGAGGTTGGCGATGCCGTAGCCGCCAGAGTGTAGCAGAATGCCGTAGGGGCATAGCGCACTACACGCCTACGGCACGCTGTACCGGCATGACCACCATCCGCGTGGCGGCAACGATGGCCGACGGGGCTTAGACGAAACCCTTACCGGCGCTCTTCGAGAGGCGGGCATCGAGCGTGCCGGCGAAGGCCTGCATGCTCTCCTGGTCGAGGGCCTCGAGGGCGTTCAGCTCATCGTCGGTGAGGTCGTAGCCCGCGCAGGCGCTGCGGGCGTCATCGATCAGCTGCTGGCGAAACTCGGGGTCGGTGACGGCGCGGCCGATGATCTGCTGGACAGCCTGGAGAGACATGGCTAGGCGCTCCTTTCGTCGTGGGCGGCCAGGCGGCGCAGCTCGCCGCCGGCCCCGATTTGTTGCAACGTTTCCGTAGCCCGCCTAAGATACGCAGACGCGGATGGATCGTTACAGGCGGCGAGAGCCTCGCCCTGGCGCGCGTCCACGCGGGCGAGTTCGAAGGCGCTGTTGGTGGAGGTAAATCGCTCCCGGGCCTGGGCGAAGTAGGCGGCGAAGGGTTGGCCGAGCAAGGCGGCGGCCTCGCCCTGGAGGCGCAGCGCCACGCCGGCATCGAGCCGGCTGCCCAGGCGGGTGGCGGCCTCGCTGGCCTCAGCCGCCAGGGCTGCTGCCCGCTCCAGGAGCTGTAAGCGCAGCGCGTCGCTGGTTGGCAACGCCGTTGCGGCGGCCAGTTCGGCCTCGGCAAGGGCATTGAGCGCCTCCACCTCAAGCTGGGGCACCTGAATGCGCCGGGCCACCTCCAGGGCCTGACTGGCCGCAGCGCGGGCCGCGCCGATGTCGCCGCAGGCGGTATGGGCAACAGCCAGCAGCGCCAGTGTATTGGCCTCCTCGTAGCTCCCGCCAAGCTCGCGATGGAGCGCCAGGGCCGTGCGGTAGTGCTCCTGAGCCTCCGGGTATTCGCCCCGGTTGTAGGCGATAATCCCGAGCGTATCGTAGACCTTGGCGATCCCATCGCGCTCACCCATAGCCGTACACAGCTCGAGCGCGTCGCGGCAGGCCTCCTCGGCTTCGTGGTAGCGGTCGAGGCGGTAGTAGGCATAGGCGGCGTTCAGCAGCACACTGCTGAGCATATACTTCGTCTGCACCTTACGTGCCAGCGTCTCAGCCTCGGCATAGTGGCGTACGGCGCGCACATAGTCGCTCTGGAGCTGAGCCAGGTAGCCGAGGTTGTTGTGGGAGCGCGCACAGCCGTAGAGATCGTCGACCGATTCCTGCGCGGCCAGGCCGTTCTCGAAATGAAAGCGTGCGATCTCGTAGTCGCCACGCATAGCGTACAGCGTGCCCATCAGCATCTGGAGCTCGGCCTCGATCCGCTCATCCTCGGCGCTGCGGCGGTCGTCGCGGAGCATCACGAGCCCGGCCTTGCAGATCTCGAGCGCGGCGTCGAAGTCGCCGGTGCGGCGCAGCACCTGGCCCATATCGGCGTAGATCGCGGCGAGGAGCAGGGGCGGCACCGCGCCGAGGTGCGCCAGGCAGAGCTGCTCGGCCCCGCGCAGGCGGGCCAGAGCCTCGGCGTAGTGGCCCCGCTTCTCAAGCGCGTCGCCCATGGAGCGTAGGACCTCGGCGGCCACGGCGGGCGGGAGAGTGGTGGTGCCGCTGTCGAGCACGCGGGCGTACTCGTCGAGGGCCTCGTCATAGCGGCCGAGCGTACACAGCACATCCCCCAGGGCCTCGCGCGCCTCCCAGACCCTTGGATCGGCGGGGGTGGCACTGAGAGCCTCCAGGGCCCAGCGAAAGTGCTGGATCGCCTGGTCGTTCGCGTAGTCGTCGCGGGCGATATGGCCGGCGAGGAGCAGGTAGGGCACGGCTCGCGCGGGAACGTCGCTCAGGCGGAAGTGGTGGGCGAGGAGGAAGATCGGGGCCCCATTCGCCCGCGTGTCGCGGCTGAGCAGCGAGCCGTTACGCCCGATCTGGACGAGAGGGAGCCCCTGGCCGGTGGTGTACTCGGTACGCACACTGGCGAGCTCGGCGGCGTAGCGATGCTCCAGGTACTCGCCGATGCGGCGGTGCAACTCGCGGCGCCGCGCGTATAGCAGACTCTGGTAGGCGACCTCCTGCAGCAAGGCGTGCCGGAACAGGTGCACCCGCTCGGGTCGCTCGCGCTCGGTGCTGGTGAGCTCCTGGGTGTCGAGGTAGACCAGGCTACGGATGAGGGACTCGTAGTCGCGCTCGTGGACCGACTGGACAATGCCGACGGGAAAGCGTTGGCCGATGACCGAGGCGACGCGGAGCAGGGTCCGTGAGCTCTCGTCAAGCCGGTCGATCCGGGCAAGCAGCAGGCCGCTGAGGCTATCCGGCAGGGCTTCCAGGTCGCCGGGTGTACTGGTCACCGCCCGCTGGAGTTCCTCCAGGAAAAGCGGGTTGCCACCGGCCCGCGCCGCCAGACTTGCCCGGAGGCTAGCATCCATCCCTTCCGGGCCGGCGAGCGTGTCGAGGAGCGCTTCGCTCGATTCGCGGCTGAGCGGGCCGAGCTCGAGCGTTGCGGCGCCATCGCCCTGGGGGCCGCTGCCCCAGGTGAGCGCGCCACGGTGCAGTCCGAGCAGCAGGATCGGGTCGCCCGCGATTCGATCCGCGACGTACTGCCAGAGATCGAGGGAGACCTGGTCGGCCCACTGTAGATGATCGAGCAGCACGATCAAGGGCGAGGGGGTGGCATGGGCCTGGAGCAGGGCGAGCACGATCTCGAAGCGGCGGGTCTGGCGCTGCTGTGGGTCGAGGGCCCGCAACACCGGGGTATCGTCGGCCTCCAGGCGCACGAGCTCGGCCATGAGCGGTAGCCAGTCGGCCGGGTCGACGCCGGCGCGGGTGAGCGCCCCAGCAAGCTTCTGGCTGCGGGCGGCCTGGTCGTCGCCGGAACTGATCCCGCACAGCTCACGTAGCAGGTCGCCCCAGGGCGTGTAGGGCGTAGCGCTGTTGAACTCCATACAGCGGGTGCTGAGGAGACGGGCGCCCGCGCTCAGGGCCTCCTCGACCAGGGCCGTCGCGAGCCGCGATTTGCCGATGCCTGCCTCGCCAGCCACGCGCACGACCCGGCCTGTGCCGGATGCCGCAGCGGCCAGGTGCTCGCGGAGCCACTGCAGTTCGTGGGTGCGGCCAACGAGTGGGGCGGCATTGCTCGCCGGAGGCGCGCCGCGCTCCCGCTCGCCCACCAGGCGCACGAGTTCCAGGGGCTCGCTCTTGCCGCGCACTGCTACCCGGCGCAGGTCGTCGTACTCGAGGGCGTGGCTGATCAGCGCGGCGGTAGCGGCCGAGCAACGCACTTCGCCCCAGCCGCTCTGGGCCATCACACGGGCGGCCACGTTCACGGCGTCGCCCATGACGGTGTACTCTTTGCGCTCGGGCGTCCCGACGTTGCCAGCGAAGACGTTGCCCGTATTCAGGCCAATCCGCACGTGCAGATCGCAGGTGGTGGCAGGTAGATTGGCGCGCGCTGCGATCCGCAGGCTACACTCTGCCACGGCTTGCTGCATTGCCAGGGCGGCCCGGGCCGCTCGCTCGGGGTGGTCCTCCAGGGCGCTCGGAGCGCCGAAGATGGCCATCAGCTTATCGCCCTCGTCGGCGAGGTCGAGCTTGTTGATGAACCCGCCGAACTGCTCGACCGCGTCCTGCATGGGTCGCAGGAAGGCATCGACGACCACGGCGGCACGCTCCGGGGGGAGGTACTCGACCAGGGGGCTCAGGCCACGCACCTGCGCGAAGAGCACGGTCACGGGCCGCAGGTCGGCCTCCACACGAGGCAGACGGGGATCGGCAACGATTCTGGCCAGCAGGTCGGGCGGCAGATAGGGACTCAGGCGGTCGAGCTGGAGTGCCCGTTCCGCCGTCGTGGCGGGCTCACGGGGCCAGCGCGGGCTGACGAGCGCAGAACGGGGCGGGGGCGCCTCACGGAGCGCGCGGACGCGCACAAAGCCTCCAGTGGCGGGCAGGGGTTCGCCCTCGGCGCTGGCGGCGACGGCAGCCCAGGCCCGTGGGCCGAGTACAAGCTCGCCTTTGCCACCGAAAGCCTCGGCGCGGGCCACGGCGTTGACCGTTGCGCCCATTGCGCTGTAGCGCAGGGCGTGCGGTTGGCCGGCGCTCACGAGGGCCACGGGACCCGTCTCGACGCCGATATGCATGGTGAGCGGGAAGGTGCCCACGCCGGGCACACTGCGTTCGAAGCCTGCGGTATCGGCGAGGAGTGCGAGTGCGGCGGCCGTGGCGGTGCGAGCGTGATCAGGGCCGTCGAACAGCACCAGGAGCGCATCGCCGCCGAAGGTCAACAAGTCGCCACCAGCGGCCTGGATGCGGCGGATCATGGTGCCGAAGTAGCTGTTGAGCGTGGCGGTGACGATCTCGGTACCTTCACGCCCCAGGGCCGTAAGGCGCTCGGCGAGGGCGGTGGAGCCACTCACGTCGGCGAAGAGCAGCGTCCCGTCGACCCAGTGAAGCCATGGGCCGGTGGTGGTGGCGTAGAGCTGCCGCGCTACGAGGTGTTGGGGAAGATACGTGGCGATCGCGTCGCAGACGGCCTCGAGTTGGGTGCTGGCCTGGCTGTCTTCCGGGCTGCCTGGAGCGGCGCCGGTGAGCCGGACGGCCAGATCGGGCCCCAGGTAGCGCGCCAGGCGCGCGGTGTAGGTGCTGGGATCGACCGGCGAACCAGAGCTGTGATGGCGCTCGCGCATCGCACTCCGCAGGACAACGGTAGTGTGGCCGGGCTTCATTGTACCTCGCTCGGGCACGGTTCGATGGGGTGGGCGAAAGGCCACCCTATTGAACGACGGCGAGATGACAATTTGATGACAGATTGTGCGGACGGGCGGCTCAGCCGCTCGCGCCGCGCAGCTCTACCGCGAGGGCCGTGAGGTGGTCGGCGGTGATGAGGCCGTGCAGGCGCGTGACGGCCAGGCGCAGAGCGGCGGCTCGGGCCGGTGGGGGCGGTTCGGGGCCCAGTGCCAGGCGCAGCAATGCCACATATGGCCCGACCAGGTCGCCCGGGGCGAGGGGCTGCTCCGCGTGGGTCAGGTCGTCGGTGAGTTGCCGACGCGCCGCCCCCCAGTCGACCACGGCAGGCATGTCGGCCAGGAGGGTGAGCAGGCGCTCCGCACGCTCGACAGCAGCACGCCGATCACC
>SFCB01000166.1 GCA_004367505.1 Chloroflexi bacterium OHK40
CATCAGGAGGGCGCAGCCGTGCACAGGCGTGACCCACGCGCGCCCGGGTGGCGTTCCCGCGAAAGCGGGAACCCAGCGCACGCGGGAACCCAGCCCCCCCGCTGGCGCAGGTTCAGGGGGGGACAGAACTGACGGATTGAAACGGGATGCTCCGCGTTGGGACGCGCTGCAGGCCCTCACCCCCTGCCCCCCTCTCCCGCGCGCGGGAGAGGGGGAACGCAGCCCGTCAGGATGCGGCACATCGCCGATCAAACACCGGTTCTGTCCGCTCCCAAACTGGCGCAGGGGCGGGCTAGCGTGCAGAACGTTACGCCACAACCATGTGCCGAGGGCGCTTGACGGGGGCCTCAGGGCGGGCTACAATCCTGCGGGTTTCTGCGCTGCGAGGCCACCGATGAAAGTACCGTTGAGCTGGCTGCGAGAGTTCGTCGCGATCGATATGCCGCCCGAGGCGCTTGCCCGCACCCTCACCTTCGGCGGGCTTGAAGTCGCCGGCATTCACTACCTGGGCCTGGAGGGCGCCGAGCTGCCCTGGGACCCCGAGAAGATCGTCATTTGCCAGATCCTCGAGGTTCTGCCCCACCCCAACGCCGACCGGCTGGTACTGGCGACGGTGGACTATGGTGGCCCGCAGCCCCATACGGTGGTGACCGGCGCGCCGAACCTCTTCCCGTATCGCGGGGCGGGCCCCCTGGCCCAACCGCTCAAGGCCGTCTTCGCTAAAGAGGGTTCACGGCTCTACGACGGCCACGCGGAGGGGAAGGTGATCACCACGCTGAAGGCACGCCCCGTGCGCGGTGTGCTGAGCGACGCCATGCTCTGCTCCGAGAAGGAGCTCGGGATCAGCGAAGAGCACGAGGGCATCCTGATCCTTGAGGATGAGGCCCCGGTTGGAGTGCCGCTGCGGGACTTTATGGGCGAGGTGGTGATCGAGATCGACATCACCCCCAACTATGCCCGGGCACTCTCGATCGTCGGTGTGGCCCGCGAACTGGCCGCCCTGACCGGCGCCACCCTCACGCTGCCCGACCCGCAGGTGCAGGCCGATGGCCCGCCGATCACGGGGCGCGCCGCTGTAACGATCGAGACCCCCGAGCTCTGCCCCCGCTTTACGCTCGGCCTGGCCGAGGACGTGCGGATCGGGCCCTCGCCCCACTGGATGCAGCGCCGCTTGATCAATGCCGGCATGCGCCCGATCAACAATGTGGTGGACATCTCCAACTACGTGATGCTCGAGTGGGGCCAGCCTACCCACACCTTCGATGCCGACCGGGTGGCCGACCAGCACCTGATCGTGCGCCTGGCCCGCCCCGGCGAGCGCCTGAAAACCCTCGATGGTAAAGACCGTGATCTGACACCCGGCGCCGAGAGTGGCCTTGAACGCACGCCGCTGATGGTCTGCGACCGCACGGGCCCACTGGCGGTTGCTGGCGTGATGGGCGGGGAGTCGAGCGAGGTGAGCGAACGCACCACCCGCGTGTTGCTCGAGGCGGCGATCTGGGAGTCCACCCAGATCCGCAAGACGGCCCGCGGCCTCAAACTCCCGAGTGAGGCCTCGCGCCGCTTCGAGCGAGGGGTGGACTACGCGCTGCCGCCGATCGCCCAGCGCCGCTGCCTGGAACTGATGCGCCTCCACTGCGGCGCCACGATCGCCCAGGGCCTGGTGGACGCCTACCCGCGCCCCTGGCAGCCGATAACGCTGGAGCTGTCGCCCCGCGAGGTGGCCCGTATTATCGGGGTGCGCCTGAGCGCCCACGAGATCGCTTCGCTGCTGAGCCGGCTCGGCTTCGGGTGCAGCGTGCGGGGCGGCCTTGGTGCCGGCGACTTCGCCGCCTACGCCGATGAGCCTGTGGTGCAGGTCGAGGTACCCTCCTTCCGCCAGGATGTGACTATCCTCGCCGACCTCTGTGAGGAGGTGGCCCGCGTCTATGGCTACGAGCGTATCCCGGCCACGCTGCTGGCCGACGAGCTGCCACCGCCCGATCCTCACCCGGAGCTGGCGCTGGAGCAGCGCGTACGCGAGGTGCTCGTGGGTTGTGGCCTCACCGAGCTGATCACGCATTCGCTCGTGGACATGGAGCTTGTGGCCGCCATGGCGCCCTCCGAGGCCCACGCCGATCACTATGTCAAGCTGAGCAACCCCAACACGCCCGAGAAGACCTATATGCGCCGCTCGCTGCTTCCCTCGCTGGGCGCGGCACTGGCCCTCAACCTGCGCGAGCAGGAGCGCGTGGCGATCTTCGAGATCGGGCGGGTGTACCTCAAGCCCGAACGCCTCGGCGAGGGTGGCCGCTGGCTGCCCGACGAGCCCCGGCGCCTGGCGATTATGCTCGCTGGCCCGCGCAACGGCGAGTACTGGGCCAGCGTTGATCGCGAGCCGCTTGACTTCTTCGATCTCAAGGGTGTGGTGGAGACGCTGGTGGCGCGCCTCGGCCTTGCCGGGCGGGTGAGCTATACCCCGCTGACCGACGATGAGCGCTTTCACCCGGGCCGCGCCGCCGCGCTCCTGCTGGAGTCCGAAGAGCCTGAACCCCGGCTGGATGGGCGCAAGGGCCGCACACGCCAACTCAGCGCCCGTGTGGGTGTGCTCGGCGAGCTGCACCCGAACGCCAGGGCCGGGCTTGATGTCGGCGCGCAGCGCGTTGCCGCCGCCGAGCTCGATCTTCAGGCGTTGATCGACGCCGCAGCCCCCCCCGGCTTCAAGAGTATCTCGCGCTTTCCGGCCACCGTGCAGGATCTCTCGATCGTGGCGCCGGTCGAGGTGCCCGAGGCCGAGATCGCGGCGCTGGTGCGCCGGGGCGCCGGTGAGCTGCTTGAGGATCTCACGCTCTTCGACGTGTATACCGGCCCCCAGGTGGGCGAGGGGAAGCGGAGCCTCACCTACCACCTGACCTTCCGCGCCCCCGATCGCACGCTGAACGACGAGACGCTTGCAAAGCTCCGCAAGAAGATCATCGGCGGACTGGAGCGAGAGATCGGCGCAACGATCCGGGGTTAGTCGCGGCGAACCCGAAGGGCGCGATCAGCGCTCCATCAGGCGCCAGGGGCACCCGATCGATCAGGCCGGCATCCAAAAGTCACTGCGGCGCTCTGCGTGAGGCGGTAGAGGGATCACCCGCCGCTGGTCTTCACCGCCAACACCGGGCGATCGGCGCTCAGCACGGGCGAAGCCGTGCCCTGGTGGGTCGCCACAGTGATTTCGCTGGATCGCGATCGTGCTGAGCCGCCCCACTGGGGCGGCTTGACTCCGCACGGTCAGGGTGATGAGCCACTCCCCCCTGGTCGCTCGAGACGCACGGTCTGCTGCGTCGTCACAGCGAAGCCTTCGGGGGTTACCACACTGAGCCGGATGGTGTAGTCGCCGGGCGCAAGCCCCGCTGTGCTCCAGACGCCGAGCAGGCCGGCGGGAACGGCGATGGGGCTCTGGGCCACTGGCTGCCACTCCGTCGGGGCGGCGCCAACACCAACCTCCAGGCTGTAGGGTCCACGAGCGACCCCGCTGAGGAACACCTGCGTGGTCGAGATCGTGCCGCTGGCGCCGATCGTATCGAGCACAGCCACCGCGTCGGCGGGAGCCTGGGGCGGGGGACAGAGCTCGGTGGGCGGCTGGGGCGCATTGCGGGCGGCCCACTCGCGGAACTCTAGCGGGTAGAGCGGATACTGCACCTCACGCACCTCGGTAGCCGGCGTATACGATGCCGCCAGGCAGCTTCCATCCCCACCGACCCGCACCGTCTGGTAGACCACCTCAACCTCGGCGGGGCCTGTGCCGGCGGCGAAGAGCTCGCTGATCGGGCGCGGGCAGGCCGCCCCGGGCCTGCCGCCGGTATCCGCGCAGATGGGGAGCTCCTCCACGCCGGGAGGGCGCGGGAAGGGAGTAGGCGGGCGCCCGAGGTGGTAGCGGATCATCAACTCGCGCCAGATCTGGCCAGCACCGTTGGCTCCGGCCACCTCCTGCATGGGTGTGGAGTCGTTGTTGCCCACCCAGACCCCGATCGTCACGTCGGTGGAGTAGCCGAGGGCCCAGGAGTCGCGGAAGTCGTTGGATGTACCGGTCTTCGCGGCGGCGATGATCTCGGGGAGCTCCATCACATTTCCACGGCCAAACATGTAGTGGCGGGCCTCGTTGTCACTGAGGATACTGGTGATCAGGTAGGCGATCTGATCACTCTGGGGGCCAAAGGCCGGACGACCGCGCTCGGGCTGCCAGCGCTCCAGCACCTCGCCACGGCTGTTCGTTACTTTGATCACCGCCACGGGCGCCACGTAGCGCCCCTGGTTGCGCAGCGCGCTGTAGGCGCCGGTGAGCTCCAGCAGGCGCACCTCGTTGCTACCGAGAGCTATGGCGAGCCCGAAGCGGCTCGGGTCATCAAAGGTCGTCACGCCGAGGCGGCTCATCTGCTCCACGAAATTCTCGACGCCCACGTACTCCAGGGTCTTGACGGCGGGAATATTGAGCGAGTTGGCCAGTGCCATACGCAGGCGCTGGGGGCCGTGGAAGGCGTTGTCATAGTTGCGCGGCTCATAGACCACCCCGTCGGCGTTGGTCCACTTGCTCGGCGTGTCCCAGATCACGGTGGCGGGCGTCCAGCCCCGTTGCAGGGCGGCGGCGTAGATGAAAGGTTTGAGCGCTGAGCCGGGCTGGCGCGGGGCGAGAGCCACATTCACCTGGCCATCGGGGCGATTGTAGTCCACACTGCCGACCATCGCGAGGATCTGGCCATCGGGGGCGAGCATCACCACGGCCGCGTTGGAGGCATTGCGCGCCTGGAGCTGGGCGATCTGCTCCTGGGCCACCCGCTGGGCCTCGGCCTGCCAGGCCAGATCGATGCTGGTGACCACCCGGAGCCCGGCGCGGTAGAGCAGATCGGGGCCATAACGCCGCTCCAGCAGGTCGCGCACATAGAAGACGAAGTGGGGCGCGACCAGATCGGTGCGGGGGGGCGAGAGCGTGATCGGCTCGGCGTAGATCTGGTTGGCCTCGGCCTGGGAGAGATAGCCGTGCTCGGCCATCAGGTCGAGCGTGACGCGCTGGCGGGCTTTCGCGGCGGCGAAGTCGGTGAAGGGGTTGTAGGTGGTAGGCGCCTGGGGGAGGCCGGCGATGAGGGTCGCCTCGGCGGGGCTCAGCTCCCAGACGTGCTTGGAGAAATAGGCCTGGGCGGCGGCCTCCACGCCGTAGGCCTGAGCGCCGTAGTAGTTCTCATTCAGGTAGATGTTGAGGATCTGGTCCTTGCCATACTCACGGCTCACGCGGTAGGCGAGGATGGCCTCGCGCAGCTTGCGCTCGTAGCTACGCTCGCCGCGATCCGCCGGATCGAGCAAGATGTTGCGCACCAGCTGCATGGTGATCGTACTGGCGCCGCTGACAATCTCGCCACTACGGTAGTTCTGGAGGGCAGCGCGAATGATGCCGCGCACATCGACGCCGGGGTTCTCGTAAAACCCGGCGTCCTCCACTGCGACCGTCGCGTCCTTGAGGATCTGGGGGATCTGCTCGAAGGGCACGGGCGTACGGCGCCCGGCCTCGGGGCCGACGAGCTCGTACAGCAGCGTGGTACCGTCCCGGGCGTAGATTCGGGTCGTCTCAAAACTGCGATGCTCGCTGATCCGCTGGGGATCGGGCAGGTCGCTCCCATAGCGCTGGTAGAGCCAGAGCGCGCCGGCACCGCCGATCAAGACCGTCAGAAGGGTGGCCAGCAGCGTGAGCTTGACGAAGGCGAGCACGAGGCGACCGATGAAGGCGAGCACGGGGTGGCGGCGCCGGAACAGGGAGCGGCGCCGCTGGCGGGGCCGGCGGGTGAAGCGCGGGGGTGGCGGGCGCCGGCGCGGTAGAGCTGTGAGCTCAGGAGCGGCCATCAGGTGGTGCTGGCGCCAGTGGCGTCGCAGCGGTGCGCTCATGTTTGCTACTCAATGATTATAGCACGCTGCCCGCGCCGATGCCTGGCGTGCCCACCCCGCTCGCCGGGGGCGCCGCGCACGAGCGCCGGGAAACCAGAAGCCGCGCCAGAGGCGCGGCCTCGTGTCGATATAGCCCTAGCCCTAGCGCAACCGGACCGTCTCGCTGGCGCCCGGATCGGTGCTGACTACGGTGGCGGGGGGCTGGGGCTGGGCCACGGGAGCCTGCGAGGCTGGCATGGCCGGCGTGCGGCGGCGGCCGAAGCGCGCCACGGCGGCCTGTACCCGGTCGTCGGCCTGGCCCTCGCGGCCGCGCAGGAGCAGGCTAGCGCCACCGAGCAGCAGCACGCCGGGGAACACGAAGTCGAGCAGCAGCAGCACGGCCAGGCCAATGCCCCAGAGGAGCGCCTGCACGGCCTCCCCACGGCGGCCAAGCGCCCGCTGGCGCTGATAGATCGCCACACCACCACCGGCGAGCAGGGCCGCCGGGATGAGCCACCACAGGTTGAAGATGGCGATCACGCCAAGGACAATGAGGCCGATCCCGGCGTAGCGGGCCTGTTTCTGGTTGAGGTTCATGATTTGCTCCCTCTCGGTATCGCCATGGCCAGCGCACATCGCGCGGGCTGTGCGGCACTCTGGTGGTTGTACGCCGGGGCGGCCACCAGTGTTGCAGAGGGCGCCGGGTTGCCGGATGGGCGGGAACACGACGGGCGCGCAGACGCTCCACGCTCCAACAGACGGCCCCCGGCAGGGGTGTGCAGGATGTTTCTGCCCCCTGCGTGCCTTGGCGCTGAAGCGCGCGGCGATAGGGAGGCGACGCCCGCCTGCGCGGGCTCCCGAGCGTCGCCGGTGGCGGCCTGCCCCCCGCGTTCCCGGGGGAACGCGCGCGGTGGTAGCACCCACCCTCGCCCAAGCGTGGGCGGGCGGGCCTGCACGATGAGACGCCACCCCCAGACCTGGTCCAGTGGTTGCCGCGAAAGCGGGAACCCAGCCCCCCGCGTTCCCGGGGGCACGCGGGCGCGGTGGTAGCACCCACCCCCGCCCAAGCAGGGGCAGGCTGGCGTGCAGAACGTCACGCCACATCCCCGGGCAGAATGCCCTGGACGCGAGGGGGGTGCTATAATAGCCTGGCGGCAGCCCGGCCGCACGACAGCGCGGAGAAGCGCTATGCCCGAGCCTACAGGCGCTAGCGGTCCGGCTGGCCGGCTCCTCTCCACGGCATGGCTGCGGGAACGCCTGCTACCTACCGGCGCCGGCAGCCTGATGATCGCCAGCTACGCGATCATTATGACCGCCCTGGTCAACTTCATCCTCAGCCGGCGCGAGCTACCGCCGCTGATCTACACGGCTGTCATCCTGCTGATCAGCGCCATGTTCGTATTGCACGTCGTCGGGGTCGATCTCCAGGCCCGGCTCGGCCCAGCGCGTGGGACGTGGCTGCACCTGGGCCTGAACGGGGCCTTCTTCCTCGCGGCCAGCTACCTGAGCGGCCCCGGGCTCACCTTCCTGCCCTTCGTCCTCTTCATGCTCAGCGCCGAGGCGATTGTCGACCTGCCGGACCGGCCGGCGCTCGCCTATGTGGCCGCCTTGAGCGGCGGCTACCTGCTCACACTCGTGTTGCTGGGCTTCGGCGCTGATCAGCTGCTGGTGAACATGGTCTCGATCGGTCTGGGCCTGATCTTCACCGCGCTGTTCGCCCGCGTGCTGAAGATCATCCAGCAACAGAACGAGCGGGCTGAGGGGCTGCTGGCCGAACTGCGGGCCGCCAACGCGGCCCTCGCCGCCGCCAGCGCCCGCGAGAAAGAGCTCGCCGCCGCCGAGGAGCGCGTGCGGCTGGCCCGCGAAATCCACGACGGTCTCGGCCATCACCTGACCGTGCTCAACGTGCAGTTACAGGCTGCCGCCCAGCTGATCGAGCTCGACCCGGAGCGGGCCGCCGAGACGGTGGCGCTCTGCCGCCAGGAGGCCCGCGCTGCGCTGGAGGAGGTGCGCCAGAGCGTGGCCACACTGCGCCGCAGCCCGCTGGACGGCCGCGAGCTTCCCGAGGCCCTGGCCGCCCTGGTGGCCGACTTCGACCGCGCCTCGCCGCTTGAGGCCCGCTTCGAGGTGCTGGGCACGCCCTTCGCACTGGCCCCCGCCGTTGCCATGACGCTCTACCGCGCGGCTCAGGAGGGCCTGACGAACGCACAGAAACACGCCGGCACTGGCGAGGTGCACGTTGAGCTCGCCTTCGGTGAGGCTACGGCGACCGTGCGGGTAAGAGACAGTGGGAGCGCGCAAGCCGGCACACCCACGACACCCGGCGGCGGCTTCGGGATCGCCGGGCTGCGCGAGCGGGCCGCACAGCTCGGCGGTCGCCTTGGAGCCGGCCCCGCTAGCGGCGGCGGTTTTCTGCTGGAGCTCGAGGTGCCGCGATGATCCGCATCGTGCTTGTGGACGACCAGACGCTGATCCGCCAGGGCCTCCAGACGCTGCTTGAGCTCGAGCCCGACCTGCGGGTGGTGGGCGCCGCTGCCAACGGCGAGGAGGCTCTGGCGCTGGTGGAGCGCGAGCGGCCCGACGTAGTGTTGATGGACATCCGTATGCCGCTGCTGGATGGCGTGGCTACCACCCGCGAGCTCCTGCGGCGCGATCCGCAGCTGGGCGTGATCATCCTCACCACCTTCGACGATGACGAGTACGTCTTCGAGGGCCTGAAGGCAGGCGCACGAGGCTACATGCTCAAAGATGCCGACAGCAGTGAGATCATCGCCGCTGTGCGCACGGTGGCCAGCGGGCAGGCCCTGATCCAGCCGAGCATCACACGCAAGGTGGTGGCCGAGTTCACCCGGCTGGCCGCCAGGGCGCCAGCCGCCGCCGCGAAGCCCCAGGACCTGGCAGAGCCGCTCACCGAGCGCGAGCTGGATGTGTTACGGCTCATCGCCGCCGGGCACTCGAACCGTGAGATCGCCGAGGTGCTCGTGATCACCGAGGGCACGGTGAAGAACCACGTCTCGAATCTGCTGGCAAAGCTGGCGGTGCGTGACCGCACCCAGGCGCTGATCCGCGCGCGCGAGCTGGGGCTGATTTGAGCCGCCCGGCGGCGTGAGCCCCGCCGCACCTACCCGCACCACGCCACGGGGCCGTCAGCGGGCCGTCTGCGGACCCATGGCGCTCAGCTCGGCAAGCTGCCGGGCCTGCCCCGCGAAGGCCGCCTGAGCCCGCTCGATGTAGGCCCGAGCCTCCTGGAAGCGCTGAGCGGCCCGGTTGGCGTTGGCCACCTCGTAACTCCCGTAAAACTCGAGCAGTGCGTCCAACCCTTCCCGCTCTAGCTCCAGGCCCCGCCGATAATCATTGTGAGCCTGCTGCAGCGTGCGCGGGGGACGCAGCTCGCCAAGCGTGCTGATGGCGCTCTCGACGGTTGACCGCAGGCGCTGCGTTGCGGCCACGTGGCCTACCGACGCGCCACCGGGCTGGCTGGTCACCTGCCGGTAGGCAGCAGTGGCCTCGCGCAGTTCCACACGCACGGGCTCCAGAGCGCTCAGGTAGCCAACCGTGAGGCTCTCCACCACTGCCAACGGCTCGGCCTCCAGGATGGGCTCGAAGGCCGGTCGTGTGGGCACGGGCGGGGGCGGGGCACTGTAGGCCACCTCGGGCGGCGCCGCCACTGGCGCCTGCACGCGGCCCACGGCCAGCGCAAAACTCTCGTAGAGCACCAGGGCCAGGCACACCAGCACCAGCGGAAAGGCCCACAGCAGCAAACGCGCCCGGCTCATCTCACGCCGCGAGCGGCGCCAGCCTACCCACCACGGCTCCTGGCGAGTCTCTTCGGCGGGTACGGCCGCCACCTCTGGCAGCGCGTGGCCCGAGGCCGATCGTGCCGCGCCGTTGAGCCGCCTGCGCTCCTCCAGCAGCTGGAGCCCCCGCTGGGCCGGCTGGCTCTGCGGGTTCAGCTTGAGCACCGCGTTGAGGCAGAACGCCTGCTGCTCCGGATCGTCGAGCACGCCGGAGAGCCAGAGCCAGGCCTGCTCCTGCCGTGGGTCAAGCTGCACCGACCGGGTGAGCAGCCCAGCCGCCAGGCGCTTCTGCCCGGCCCGCGCCGCCGCCACACCGCGCAGGCAGAGCCGCTGGGCCTCGCTACTGTTGGCCTTGACAGCCGCCTCGCTGGTCGGAGAGCTCATGGCGCCGTGCTCTTCAGGCTCATCGTCACACAAAGGATCCTGTTCATTTGCATCGGGTGGGCCGCTGCACGCCACGTCCAGACGCGATGCCGAAGGCGTCTTGTGGTTCTCATTAATGATCCGGCAGCAGGGGGCTGATCGCTCGCTGAATCAGGCTCGGGTCCTCAACCATATGGGTGCGCACCGTACGCCAGTACTCCGGCTTTTCATAGCCGAGCTGCCAGATCGCAATGCCCGCAAGGTCCAGTTCTTGCACTGTCTGCACCTTGTCGGCTAGCCCCGTCTCCGTCATAAACCAGACTTCGCGCCATCCCTGGGCCGTGCGGTAGCTGAAGGTACTCTCCCCCACGCGCCCGTTCGCATTGCGCTCGATGAAGCTGACCGTGGCGCCCCGCTCGTTGATAATCTCCTCGATCACACTCCAGGGGCGAGCCGTGGCCGGGCCACCGGGCGGCCAATCGTAGCCGTAGAAGTGCACCCCGATGAACACCTTCGATGGATCAACGACGCTCCGGGCATACTCGGCCACCGACTCGATCCAGTAGGCCGGTGCGACGGGGCCAGGGGTAGAGCCGCGCCAGTGGTAGTCGTAGGTCATGATCCGCAACTGGTCGACATGCTCACCGATCGCCGCCCAGTCCTGGTAGCCGCCCAGGCCGCCCCAATCGCTGTCTTTGGCATGGACCGCCACGGTCAGCAGCTTGCCGTGGGCGTGGAGGGCCGCCGCGAGGTCGCGGATAAAGGCGGTAAACTCCTCCCGCAGCGACGAGTCGAGCGATTCGTAGTCGATATCGATGCCGTCATAGTTGCGGGCCAGCACCTCATCGACGATGTGCTGGATGTGCCGTGCGCGCCGGTTTGGGTCGGTGAGCACCGGCACAACCGCGCCGGGATTGCCCACATTGTGGATGGAGGGAATGATCCGCACATTGTGCTCGTGGGCAATCCGCACCAGTTCATCGTTGCGGGTGCCATAAAGCCGGCCACTCGCATCGGTGGAATACCAGAAGGGGCTGATATCGTCGATGATGTCGGCGTTGGCAAAGAACGACTCCCGCGCGCCGCCCTCGAAGGCCGGCGGGAGCCAGACCACGATATAGCGGCCGCTCTTGGGGTGGTAGCTCACCGGCTCTGTCTGCAGATCCCCAGCGGTGGGTACCGGCGTGGGCGGCACCGGGGTCGGCAGGACGATCAATGGCACAGCGGTGGGCGTGCTGGCCGGCGGCGCGGCCAGCGCTGTGGTGGCGCGTTGCTCGGCAACTGCCCGTAATTCCGGGAGCGCGCGAGCCAACTGTAACGTCTGGAAGATCAGGGCCCCGGCCACGCCCAGGGCGGCCAGGTAGAGGATGGCGAGGGTGATCGCACCAAGCGGGAGGCTGCGTCTCATCTACATCTGACCAGGGACGTTGGTGGGAGGTATCAGCGTGGGCGCAGCATGCTGCGTTGAGGGAGAACGGTCCGTGAGCATGGTGGCCCCCATTAGTAGGCCCCGAGGTCCCGCAGGCGCGCATCGCTGATGCCGAAGGCGTGGGCGATCTCGTGGAGGACGGTACGCCGCACCTGCGCGCGCAGTTCGGCGGTGGTGCGAAAATCGCGCTCGAGTGGCTCCTGGAAGATCACGATCGTGTCGGGCGGGGCCAGGGTGCTGCTCGTGCGCTCCGTGAGTGGGACACCGTCGTACATGCCGTAGGCTGTCTGCCACGGGCGCAGACCAAGGGCGCGCCGCTGCTCGCGGGTGGGACGCCTGGCCACGATCACCTCGACATTGTCCAGGTGGGCCGCGAAGGCCGGGGGCAGGCTCTCCAGCGCCTCTACTACCAGTTGCTCGAAGCTCTCGCTGTCCATCACGGGGTTATTATACGGGCCACAACTTCAGGGTGTCAAGGATTTTTTTCCTATTTGCGCATCTCTGCGGCACAGAGCCGCCGTTTCCTGGCTGAAATGTCCAACAAACAAGTGTGGGGAGAGCGGGCATGGTGAGGGGAGATCCACCTCGGCGCCGATGTGTGGGGCGGGCCAACGTGGTAGACTGCCGGCCGATGAGACCCTATGCGGAGGGTGTGGCGTGCAACGGCGCACCGACGACGGGCCGAGGCCCCCTATTGCTCCAGCGCCCTATGCGTGCACAGTCATTCCTGGCCCGAGCATGGTTGCCAGTTCTCCTTCTAGCCTTGATCGCCCCGTACCGGATGGCCCAGCCGTCTCTGGCGTCCCATTCGCGAACACTATGGGCCAGCTCCCAATCGTCCGGGGTCCAGCCCACACTGGTTCAGGCGCCGCAGTGGAGCCCTGCAGAGGGTGAGCCCGCCGTACGATTGTCCAGCCAGCATGGCGCCACTGGCAGCCCGGACGCGCGGGGGCACGAGCGGAACGCTCCTCCTATCAGCGCGGTGCACGGAGCCCGGCGGAATAGCGCCCGGCCGCCGGAACCCACGATCGAGCCCTTCGTACGGCCCGACCTTGCACGCCGCATGGAGCGTCTGCGGCCACTCATTCTGGCCGCCGCCCGCCGCCACAACCGGCCCGAGCTCTCCGGCATGGACGATGAGGCCTTCGCGGCGGTGATCGCGCTAGTGCTCTACAACGAAAACTTCGGCTGGCTCGAAGATGATCTGGCGCCGCTGCGGGTCTTCACGCCGCTCTACCAGGATCTCCAGCGGCAGGCCAACGCCCACATGCCTGGCAGCAATTTTAGCGTCTGGCCCGCCAACCTGCGCCCCTCCGTCGCGCTCGAGATCCTTGGCCAGCAGCTCCCGCTCGCCAATAGCACGGTGATCACCGTGCCGGTACAGGTGGCAGGCAGCACGATCGACCCCACCGCCTACACGAGCCGCGAGGAGCTCTTCGCGGCGATCAATGCCGAGATCAGCCGCGACGACATGGCCGTTGCCTACCTGGCCGCCAATCTCGAGCGGGGCCTCTACCGGGCCCACTACGAGGGCGTGCCCGTCAGCTGGCGCACCCTCGCCGCCTGGCACAACCAGGGTCTGGTTGACCCGAGGGCCATCCGCGCAAACCCCACGGCCCGCGACTACGTGCGCCGCGCCTCGGCGTTTGTGCCGCTGGCCACCAGGCTCGTGGCCCCGCGCAGCAGCCCGATCGGTCCGCGCATGGTCTGACACGAGCGTCGCGACCGCCGGCCCCCTGGCGTGAGCCAGGGACACGCCGCGTGTTCCATCGCGCTGCGCCAATCCGGGTGAGTGCGCTGGCTCGCGAGCCGACTGCGATGTCCCGGTGGGGCTGAGGCGCCCCGCTCGGAGCGTCTTTACGCGGCAGGATCAGGGTGTGCCGGCTGGTCCAATCCCCTGTCCCCCCGCGGGCCGTGGCGCTGAAGCGCGCGGCTACGGGGAAGCGAAGCCCGCCTGCGCGGACTCTTGTAGCCGCTGGTGGTAACGAGCTGGCATGCGGAGTGGCAGGCCACTACGCGGGTATCAGGCGCTCGCGGACGGCCCGCTCCAGACCGGGAGGGGTTACCTGGGGGAAGTAGTCGGTCTCGATCATCACGGCTGGCACGTCGTCGCACGCAGCCATACACTCCAGCTCAACGACGATCAGCTTCTCGGGGAAGGCTGCGGCTAGCTGGGCAACCATGCGAAGAACATCGGGCCTGCTGCGGATGCACAGCCGGCAGATCGTGATCTGGAGGGGCATAGGGCCAGCCTTTCCAGGCGCCAGAGGGCCTGCCCTCGCCACTCCGCGCATCGGCCCGCAACTGGCGCCAGGGTGGCACCGGTTGCCCGGGTTCGAGGCAAGTGTACACCCTACGTCGGGTCTTTGCAACCCCTGTGCACACAATCGGTCGATCATCCGTAAGCTTGCACAGGCCACCGGCACAAGGTGAGCCTCCAGGGTGCGGCGCCGGGAGCCCCGATCGGGGAGCGGGTTTCCACCGGCGCGGAGGTGTCTTCCCCATTGAGGGGTGGGCGCCGGGGCTGGCGAGAACGGAACGGCACGCACAGCAGCGCCAGAGCGGCTCGTGTATAATGGAGCCATGCCTCGGCCAGCAGAGCAGCAACAACGCCCCCCCGCAGGCGCGCCCATTCGGGTCCACACCCACGCCGAGCGCGGGATCAGCTACCTGCAGGCCGGCGCCAGTGGCCCCCCGATTGTGATGCTCCACGGCTGGGGCGCCTTCAAAGAGTTGTGGTGGAGCACCCTGCGCCGCCTCGGGCGGCAGTTTCGCTGCTTCGCCCTGGACATCCCCGGCCATGGCGAGTCGCCGATCGGCCGCGCCACCACCATGACTGCCCTTGCAGAGACGGTGGCGGCCTTCTGCGATGACCTGAACCTCTCGCGGATCGTACTGATGGGCCACTCGATGGGTGGCAGCGTGGCCTGCGAGCTCACCCTGCGCCGTACCGACCTGGTTGAGCGGCTCATCCTCGTGGATGCCGCAGTCGATCCGCACTTGATGCCGAGCTTCGCCCGCACCTACCTGCTGCCGCTCAACGGGTGGACGCTCTTTCGCCTGATGCTGCTCGGCGCCCGGATCGCCAGCCCTATCGGCGCGCTGGTGCCCCACGATCACGGCGGCGGCTGGCTGCGCCCATGGCTGCGCCGGGGCTCCTACCTGGCCTACTTTGACCCGGAGCCACTCTACCTGCTGTATCGCTCGCTCTTCGCGACCCGCGCCGGCGAGACGCTCCGACAGATCGCCGTGCCAACCCTGGTGATCTCCGGCCAGTTCGACTCGGTGGTCCCGCCCCGTCACTCGCGCCGGATCGCCCGCACCATCCCCGGCGCCCGCTATGTCGAGATCCAGGGCGCCCTCCACAACCCCATGGACGAACGTCCACGGGCCTTTGAGGAAGCCGTGCTGGCCTTTCTGGCTGAAGCCCATGCCCCGCACCATCCGGAACGGGTAGCACATAGCCAGTAGCGCTTCGCGCTCACCCAAGCGTCAAAGCCTATGGACCTCACTCCCTACCGCAAGGAGCTTCTGCTGGCTGGCACCGCGCCCGTCCGCCTGAGCGTGGTCGATGTTGGCCCCCTGGAGCCGCCTGGCCGCGGCACCGTGGTATGCATCCACGGCTGCGCCGGCCACCTCGAGCAGTGGGCGCCGCAGATCGCCCATCTCGCCGAGCACTATCGTGTGATTGCGCCGGACCTGCGGGGCCACGGCCACTCGGAGGTGGTGGCCTCGGCCTACTCGCTGGAGGAGTTCCTCTGGGACCTTACCCAGCTGCTCACCCGGCTCCAGGTGGCCGACCCCTTCATCCTCATGGCCCACTCCTTCGGCGGCCCGATCGCGATCACCTTCGCCGCGACCCAGCCCCAGCGGGTGAGCCGGCTGGTGCTGATCGCCACCGGCCCCGAGATGCACCTGAACCCGCTCCACGAGTTTGTGGTCAAACTGCCGCTCCCGCTGCGCTACCTGGAGGGCCTGCGCCCCGCGCTTATGCCGAAGACGTATGCGCCCGTCGCGGTGATCCAGCAGGTGCTGGCTGGTACGCTCTTTCGCTGGGACGGGCGCAAGGTGCTGCCCCAGGTGACGACCCCGACCCTGATCATCGCCGGCCAGTGGGATTTTATCGCCCCGGTGAGCCAGGCCGAGGAGAGCCAGCGCCTGATGCCCAACGCCCGCCTCGAAGTCGTTAAGTATACCCGGCACCTGCCCCACCTCGAGCGGCCTGATGCCGTCAACCGCCTGCTGGACCGCTTCCTGGAGGGTCCGCGCTTATGGAGGGAACAGGGAGCCGGAGACAGGGGACAGGGCAGCGCGAGCGCTGAGTCGGCGCAACCCGGGTCTTGACTGCGGACTCTCCAGACTAATTGCTGTCCTCCTGTGAGAACCGGTCCTCTGTTCATTCTACCCGGTGCTTTATGGAAAAGCCCTGGCTCCAGCACTACGACTCGGGTGTCCCCCACACGCTTGGGATGGTGCCCGGAACGCTCCCATCCCTGCTCGACGAGGCTTCCGCCGCCTTCCCCGATGCGCCGGCGGTGAGCTTCTACGGACGCACGCTCACCTACCACGAGCTGCGCGAAGAGGCCCGCCGCTGTGCCCGAGGCCTGCTGGCCGCTGGCCTGGCCCCTGGTGAACGCGTGCTGCTGCTGCTACCCAACGTCCCCCAGGCGGTGATCGGCTACTACGGCGCGCTCATGGCCGGAGCCGTGGTGGTGCTCACCAACCCGCTCTTCGACGCCGAGGCCCTGGCCTACGAACTGGCCGACTCGGGCGCCACTGCTATCCTGGCGCTCAGTATGTTCTACGAACTGGTGGAGCAGGCCCGCGCCGCCGCCGGGGTCGGCAGGGTGATCTACACCAACCTCAAGGAGTACTTGCCACCGGCCCAGCGCACTCTCTTCACGCTGCTACGCCAGGAGCGCGAGGGGCACCGTGTGCCGGAAGAGGTAGCGGCCCGGGCGCTGTGGCTTCAGCGCCTGCTCGCCGAGGCGCGCGCTGGCGATCTACCGCCCGTCCGCCCCGAAGACGACGCGGTGATCCTCTACACCTCTGGCACCACTGGCCAGGCCAAGGGCGTGCTCCACAGCCACGCATCGCTCCATGCCAACGCCCTGCAGACGAGCGCGTGGTTCGCCGGGGCCGAGCGGGGGCGCGAGCGTGTGCTCTGCGCCATCCCCTTCTCGCACTCCTACGGCATGACGGCCTGCATGAACTTCAGCGTGACCCTCGCCGCCGCCATGGTGCTCCTCCCCACCTTCGAGACCCGGCACGTGCTCAATACGATCCGGCGCGAGCGACCGACGATCTTCCCCGGCGTGCCGCCGATGTACGCCGCCCTGAACGAAGTGCCCGGCGTCCGCCACTACGGCCTCGGCTCGCTCAAGGGCTGCCTTTGTGGCGCCGCGCCCCTGCCGGTCGAGGTGCAGGAGGGCTTCGAGCGCATCACCCGCGCGCGCCTGGTGGAGGGCTACGGGCTCACCGAGGCTGGCCCCGCGACCCACGCCAACCCCCTGTGGGGTAAGCGCCGCGCCGGCACGATCGGTCTGCCCCTCCCCGACACTGAGGCGAAGATCGTGGATATGGCGACCGGCGCCGAGTTGCCCCCCGGCGCGGTGGGCGAACTCCTGGTGCGCGGCCCCCAGCTGATGCGCGGCTACTGGCGTCGCCCCCACGAGACGGCCGAGGCCCTCACTCCCGATGGCTGGCTGCGCACCGGCGATGTGGCCCGGATGACGCACGACGGCTACTTCCAGGTGATCGAACGCAAGAAGGAGATGATCGTCGCCGGCCCCTACAACATCTACCCCCGCGATGTCGAGGAGTTGCTCTACGAGCATCCCAAGGTGATCGACGCCGCCGTGGTGGGGACGCCCACCCCCGACGGCGGCACCGAGATCCGCGCCTTCGTGGTGCTGCGCCCTGGCGAGCGCGTCAGCGAGGCCGAGGTACTCGCCTTCCTGCGCGACCGCCTGCACGTGCCCGTGGCGCCCAGCAGCGTCGAGTTTCGCCAGGCACTGCCCCGCAGCCCGATCGGCAAGCTCTTGCGCCGCAAGCTCGTCGAACCGCAGGACTAAATGCGGCCACGAGCATCCTGCGGCCGCCCGGGTGGGGACGCAGCACGCGGCGGGTATACCAGGCATCGAACAGGACGAAACCGCGTCATCGTTCAGGCGCGTGCGCAGCGACACAGCGCGCTGCATTCAAGCAGAGTATCGACAAGGATCGTGACACACGTTCGTTCACCACAGCGGCAGGAAGCCCGCAGGGCCGGGCGAATCGCAGGGCGTGGCAGTCCTTCCCGTGCCGAAACGGCCTCCCCCTTGTGGCCACGCCGGCCCGCAGCCCCTCGGGCCCACCGTGCCTGCCACCCCGCTGTGCTGCAGCTATCATGAGCATACTACGACGGATCGTGACACATGCCGGCACCGACGTAGAAGCCCTGATCGAGCGCCTGCGCCGCCGCAGGCGCCACCCCGGCCCGGTTCAACTCGTGGCCTACCGAGGCCTTGGCACCCCAGGCGAGCTGCGCCTCAGCGGGCGGGTGATTGAGGATCGCGGCATCAGCCCCGCCGATGTGGCGCGCTCGCGCTGGCAGAACCTGCGCGATAACTGGCGCCGCTTCGGGAGCCGTGAGCTCCCCGGCGTGACGGTGCATGCCAGCTACGAGGGCCTCCATGCCGAGGCCCGGACCGACGAGGAGGGCTACTTCCAAACGAGCCTCCCCCTCCCCGCATCCCTCCCTCCCACCGCCGCGCCCTGGCAGATCGTGCGCCTCGAACTGCCCGAGCACGGGGTACGCAGCGCCGGCGAAGTGCTGGTGCCCCCGCCGAGCGCCCGCCTCGCCGTGATCAGCGACGTGGACGATACCGTTCTGCAAACGTACGCCACCGACCTGCTGAAGATGCTACGCCTGACGATGCTGCGCAATGCCCGCACCCGGCTGCCCTTCGAGGGCGTAGCCGAGCTCTACCGCGCCCTGGAAGCTGGCGCAAGTGGCGCCGAGCACAATCCGATCTTCTATGTCTCCAGCAGTCCCTGGAATCTCTACGATTTCCTGGTGGAGTTCATGGCTCACAACGGCCTCCCCGCCGGCCCGCTCTTCCTCACCGACTACGGCCTCGACCGGGAGAAGCTGATCAAGCAGCACCACACCGCCCATAAGCTCGCGGCGATCACGACAATCGCCAGGACCTACCCGCAGCTCCCGCTGGTGCTGATCGGCGACAGCGGCCAATACGACCCCGAGATCTACCTCGCCGCCACCCGCGCCCTCCCTGGCCGCGTGGCGGCGATCTACATCCGCCACGTGAGCCACGAGCGCCGTGCGAGCGCGGTTGCCGCCATGGTGGCCGATGCCGCCGCGCTGGACGTGCCTATGCTACTCGCCCCCGACTCCGCCACCGTCGCCGAGGATGCTGCCCGTCGCCGTTTGATCAGCACAGCTGCGCTCAATGCGCAGAACCTGATTCCCTAAGGAAGGACGCTTATGACAACCCGAGGCGTGCGCCAGGCCGCCCAGCTGGCCGAGGAGCTGCTCGGCACCGAGACACTGGAGCAATTCAAGCTCAACGTGGCCGACTTCCTCTCACCGCGCGGCCCCGACGAGTCGGCGGGCACCCGCATTGAGCAGATGACCACCCTGCTCGACGAGGCCGCCGAAGTAGTGAACCGGAGCTTCCCTCAGCGCAGCCAGAGCGGCCAGTACACCAACGTGATCTCGCCGGTGGTGATCCCCCGCGACCCCCGCTCGCTCGGCTGGGTGATCGTGGCCGGCGCCCTCGCGCTGCTGGGGATCATCGGCCTGGTGGCCACCGGTCTGGTCGACGCGGCCACGGACGCTCTCTTCGGCGTGGGCAACCTCGCCACGGCCCTCTTCGGCCCCCACTACTGGCTGCTTCTGCTCGGCTACGTAGCCTACAACCTCTGGCGCAACAGCTACGTGATGGTGCCCGACGGCTGCCAGGCCCTCATCACGCGCTTCGGTCGCCTGGAGCGCGTGGCGCCCGCCGGACGGACGATGATCCTCGACCCCTTCGCCCGGGTGAGCTACATCGTCAACACCACCCGCGAGTACCCTTACAACGCTCCTATCCGCGAGGCACCCACGGCGGGCCGCGTGAACGCCTCGGTGGACCTCTTCCTCCAGTTCAAGATCGAGGATCCGGCCGCCTTTATCTTTACCCTCGGCGGCGCCCGTGGCTTTCAGGAGAAGCTCCAGAACGCGGTGAGCGAGGTCACCCGGGCGCTGATCTATGAGCAGCGGGCCGAAGCGATCTACGACCTGGTGGGCGAGAGCACCCAGAACCTGCTCGACACCCTCAACCAGCAGTTCCTGCCGGCTGTGCGCTTCGTCAATGCCAACATCACCCATGCCGAGCCCGCCAGCCAGGAGTACCGCATGGACCTGGCCGCCCCCGAGATGATCCGCGTGGCGAAGGAGGCCTACACCTACCAGTACGAGCTCCAGCTGCGCAAAGAGCAGGATGAAGGCGACCTCCAGCGCGACCTGGCGGGCCTCCAGGAGCAACTCTCGGCCATTCGCGCCGAGATCGCCACCTACCAGGCCCAGATCGACACCGCCCGCGAGAAGGAGGCCAACCGCGCCAGCGCTTATGCCAGCCAGCTGCTTGCCGAGGCTGAGAGTACGGCCAGGGCCAACGCCGCCCTGCTTGAGGCCCAGGCCCTCGACATCCGCGCCGTGAGCGCCGCCGCCTACCCCGAGATCCTCCAGTATCGCTACCAACTCGACGTGCTCGACCGGCTTGAGGCCGTGGCCGACCACCTCCCCCAGATCGTGCAGGCTGGCGGCGTCGCGCAGCCGATCGATTTCCTCGAAACGGCCCGGGCCATGCTCGGGATCGCCGACGCCCCGCTCTATAGTGCCGACGAAGTGCGAGCCATCCGCGAGCGCCAGCAGCAGATTACGGCCCGCATCGCCGAACGCGGCGCCCAGATCCGCCAACTGATCGCCGACGAGCAGGCCGACCCGGCCCGATAGGACGCACGGGCCCACCGGTGGCCCTCGGCAGCCGCGTCTATCCGCAGAACTGGTTGCCGTTTGGCATGGGAGCGTTCGCAAGGTCCGGAACGGCCCACCCATGGATCTGGAGCGTGTTGGAGCTATAGCGGTCCCATCCAGGTTGTAGGAGCATTCCATGACCCAGCCACGACGCGAGTTTTCAAAGGTGAAAGAGGCAGTAGCTGCCTGGGGCCGCGTGCGCCAGCTACTACGCTCGGGCGAGGAAGGCCAGGTGGTGCCGGTGGTCATCCCCCGGGATCGCCGGCGCGCCGGGTGGCTCATTCCCCTTGCCGTGGCCCTCTACTGCCTCGGTGTGGCCACCTTCGCTGGCGGCTTCCTGCGCCTGCTGGCGATTCCCCTCGCCCTGCTCTTCCTGCTGGTCGCCGCCGTCTCACTCTGGCGCGGCGCCATGGTCGAGATCGAGCAGGGCACCACCGCCGTCTACTCGCGCTGGGGCCAGATCGTTGGCACGCTAGCGCCCGGCCTGCACTACCTCTGGTGGCCCTGGGAGAAGGTGGAGGCGGTTGTTGACACTAGCACCGAGATCCCCTACACCGCGCCGGTGCTCTCCAGCCCTACCCGCGAGAATGTGCCGCTCAAGTCGATCGAGTTCTTCCTGAAGTTCCGTATCGAGGACCCGGTGGCCTTCGTGCGCAATATCGGCGCGAGCAACTTCGATATGGTGCTCTCCAGCGCAGTGCAGGACGCCATCCGCCAGCGCTCGCGCATGGTGCAGACCGAGCGCGCCTACGACCTGCGGGGCTCCGACGTGGGCGATATGCAGGCCAGCCTCAACCGGCTCCTCGCCCGCTACGGCGTGCGCATCACCGGCGCCAATATTCCCGACGTGCAGCTGCCCGACCAGTACCAGCAGCACCTGGCCACGCGGGAGCGGGTGGCCAAGGAGCTGGAGGCCTACGCCCGGGAATGGGAGCTGACGCGCAAGCAGCGTACCGACAGCCTGCTCCTGGAGATCGAGCGGGCCAAGAAGGTGCGCGATGCCCGCCTGGTGGAGGTGAAGGCCGCCGAGAATAAGGCCCGCGAGGACGTGGCCCGCACCCTCCAGCAGAAGGAGACCGAAGCCCAGCGGGTACGCTGGGAGATCGAGGCCCGTGGCCGCTCGACGCTCAAAGAGGCCGAGAACGAGGCCCGTGGCCTCCAGCACCTCGGCCAGGCCTACCAGGACAACCGGGCCGTGCTCCAGTACGAACTAGCCCGGCGCCGCCTGGCCGTCGCCGAGAAGCTCGTGCGCCACGCCCCCCGGCCCGTGGTGCTGCAGGGTGACAGCGGCGATCAATCGGCCCTGGGGACTCTGCTGATCGCCCAGCTACTGCCCCAGCTGCTCACGCCCGCCCGGAACAGCGAAGCGGCCAGCAACGGATAGGCGCGTCGCCCGCCCCCGGCATCAGGGGCCGCGCCCTTACCCCCCTGGTCCATGGGTGTAGTGGAGGCCACCACGCTCCCAGCCTACGGTGGGATCGCGCTAGCGAAGGTGGATATAGGGCCAGGTGTCAACCAGGCACAGAATGGCCAGGCGCCTGGCGATCGAGCGGCTCCTCCTCCCAGATCGGGGCTCGCAGGAGCGCGTTGATCAGCGCCGTGGCCGCCGGCGTGGCCCGCTCGAAGCGCCGGTACACAATGCCGAAGGCGAATGAGGCCAGCAGGTCGTGCACTGGCCGCACCGCCAGGCCCGCTCCAAGCGCCGGGGATCGCAGCAGCTTTGGTGGCAGGAATGTTACCCCCACCCCCTGGCGCACACATGTCAGGAGTCCCGCCAGCGTATCGGCCTCGACGACGGGCACCAGCGTGTGCCCCTGCCGGGCGAAGGCTTCCTCGATTGCCCGCCGCACGCTGAAGCCCTTTCGCAGCATCACGTAGGGCTGAGCAACGAGGTGCTCAACCAGGAGCGGCTCCCGCCCGGCGGCCAGGGGGTGCGCTTGTGGGATCACCAGCTGCACCTGGTCGCGGAACAGCTCGTGCAGCCCCAGTAGTCCCATCACCTGCGCCCGGTCGAGGGGCAGGCCGAAGAGGCCGAAGTCCAGCGCTCGCTGCTCCACCAGCTCGATGAGGTCATCGGCGCCGCTCACCCGTAGCTGCAGACGCACGTTGGGGAACTGCCGGTGGAATGGCGTAAACGCATGGACGAGGAAGGGGTCCAGCAGCGGCTCCACGCAGCCCACCGCAACGTCCCCGCGCACACCGCTGCCTAGCTCGATCAGCACCTGCCGGCCCTGCTGGATCTGGTCGAGCGCGCTTCGCGCATAGCCGATGAAGGAGTGCCCGGCTGCGGTGAGCCGCACTCCACGCCGGCTCCGCTCGAAGAGCCGCGCTCCGAGCTCCTCCTCCAGAGCCGCAATCTGCCGGCTGAGCACCGGTTGGGCCACCGAGCAGACCACAGCGGCCTTGCGGAAGCTCTGCGTCTGCGCTGCCGCCACAAAGTAGTGCAGCTTCTGAAGCTCCATCGCGCCTCCATCCGTGTGGGTGATACCTAAACTGTACCACATGGTGGATGCAAAGGTGCTAGACATACTCAGCAGCAGCGCGTATACTCAGCCTATCCTCGCCCGAACGTAGCCGCTGGAAGCCGACGCAACGCAGCCGGCCTCCCAGAGACCAGCGCCACAACGATGGGAGCGTGTCGTAGCCATGTTTACCCTGCACGATCGCTACGCCGTTGTGACTGGCGCCGGCCAGGGCATCGGCCTTGCAATCGCCCGAGTGTTCGCCGCCCGGGGCGCGGCTGTGGCGGCGCTCGACCGCGACCCCGAGCTGGCGGCCGCCACCGCCAACGAGCTAGGCGACGGTGCCGTCGGCCTGGCGGTCGATGTAGCCGATGTGGCGGCGACCCGCGCCGCCATGAGCGGCCTGCTTGCGCGCTGGGGGCGCATCGACATCCTCGTCAACAACGCGGCGGTGCTCAGCACGACGCCATTTTTGGAGCTTGGCGAGGCGGAGTGGGAGCGCGTGATGGCCGTGAACCTCAAGGGGGTCTACAGCGCCTGCCACGCGGTTGCCGGCGCGATGCTGGCTCAGGGCGGCGGGCGGATCATCAACATCGCCTCTGTCGCAGGGAAGCGGGGCGGCGGGCTCCTCGGTACGGTGGCCTACGCGAGCGCCAAGGCGGGGGTGATCGGTTTCACCAAGGCCCTGGCACGCGAGCTGGCCCCCGCCGGTGTCACGGTCAACGCGATCTGCCCTGGCCCCGTGCATAGCGCCATGACCGACGGGATGGCCGCTGAGCTGCGGGCGCGGGTGCTGGGCCTGGTGCCCCTCGGACGCTTTGGGCGCCCAGAGGAGATCGCTGCCGCGACTGTGTTCCTCGCCTCCGATGAGGCCGCCTTTGTCACCGGCGAGATCCTCGACGTGGATGGCGGCCTGACGATGGATTGAACGCCCTCGCACGGGCAGCAACACGAGCACCCCCTGAGCCATTGGCAAGCTACGTCAAGGAGGACACCCCATGCCTCATGTCACGACCAACGACGGGTACAGGCTCCACTACGAGGAGCGCGGGCAGGGCGAGCCCCTCGTGCTCGTGCACGGCTGGTCGCAGAGCGCGGCCATGTTTATGCACCAACTCAACGGGCTAAGCGACCGCTACCATGTGATCGCGCTCGACCTGCGCGGCCACGGCGAGTCCGACAAGCCCGCGCACGGCTACCGCATCTCGCGGCTCGCCAAAGACCTGTACGACGCGCTCGACGAGCTGCAGCTCAGCGACGTTAACCTGCTGGGCTGGTCGATGGGCTGTTCAGTGGCCTGGTGTTACCTCGACCTCTTTGGGCCCGCCCGACTCGCCCGGCTCATCCTGGTGGATGAGCCCGCCTGGGTGATGCATACGCCCGACCAGTCGGCCGACGAGATAGCGAACACCGGCGCCATCCTCGATGCAGCCGGACTGGTAGGACTCTACAACGCGCTTCGCAGCGATACCGTCGCGACGGTCAGCGGCTTTGTGGGTGGGATGGTGACGCCGGACATGCCTGCCGACCTCCGTGAGTGGGTGATCGCGGAGAACCTGAAGCTCCCGGCCGAGTACGCCGCACGGCTCCTCCTGAATCACGGCTCGCTCGACTGGCGCGACGTGATTCCCCGCATCTCCCTCCCAACCCTCGTCATCGGCGGCAAGCACAGCCACGTCAATCCCCAGTCCCAGATCTGGATCCACGAGCAGATCCCCGACTCGCGCCTGGAGATTTTCGAGGAGGGCGGCTCGCACTTTATGTTCCTCGAAGCGCCCGACCGGTTCAACGCAGTGGTGGATGCCTTCCTGCAGGGGCGCTAGCACCGTGGGAGAAGGGCGGTTGGGTCTACCGCCGCACCTCGAAGCGCCGCACGCGCACCTGCGTGCTGCTAATGCCCTGGGCCACCATGGCGTAGACCCCATCGGGCAGGCCGGTGCCGGCGGTCACACTCCACGTCGCGATGCCCTGGCCATCGGCCTGCACGGCCTTTCCATCGGCGGTCACGGTGGAGATCGAACCATCGGGCCGGTGGATCCAGATCCCGACGCCCTCGTTCGGGAAGAAGCCCGTGGCGGTGAAGTGAAAGCTTGTACCAGGCGGGCCGCTTTCGGGAGTGACGAAGGCATTGTCGGTGGGCGCCGGTGCAACCTGGCCTACACCCACCCGCACCGTAAAGTCCACGACCTGGGTTTGCCCGCTGGTCACGCCTACGGCCACCGCAACATAGCGCCCGTCCGGCGTGGTCGGCGGCGTAGCAACGACCCACTGGAGCTCGCCGCTGCGGCTGGCGAAGAAGGCTGTCTGCCCGCTCAGGTCAACCGGAAGATCGGATACGCTCCCATCAGGAGCGTGGACCCAGATCGCCACCCGCTCGGCGGGGAGAAAGCCGCTGGTGCGGAAGCTGAAGAGCGTACCCGGCGGGCCGATCTCAGGCCGCCTGAGCACATCGCCGCTCGGCTGCGGGGCTGGAATGTCCGCCGGGGCGACGCCAGCCTGCACCAGAAAGCCGATCCGCCGCCGCACCTGCTGGCTCAAGTTCTGGGCCACGGCGATGTACGTGCCCGAGGGAAAATCGCCCGGCACGGTGTAGGTCCAGCTCGCCTTCCCGTTGGCATCGGCAAAGATCGGGATATCGAACCCCGCCGCGTCGGCAAACCGCACGGTACCGCGCCCAGGTACCTCGAAGACCACCCGGACAATCTCGTTGGGGGCGAAGCCCTCGGCAGTGAAGGCGAAGCTCGTGCCCGGGGGCCCGATGTCCGGCGTCACCGTTGATCCGAGGGCGCGGGCAGGCGCGACGCTGAGCAGGATGGTGGCAAGCAGTGCCAGAGCCACGGCGGCGTGGAGCCAGGTTCGGTTGCGCATCGGTGCACCTCTCCAGCGATCTCGGAAGGGCTACACGACTATAGCACAGTGACGCCACGACTGCCCGCCCCAAAAGGCCAGGCTCGTCTTTGATGCCGCCTTGATCTGACCCGTGCTAGGATGGTCGGGGACCCTTTCGCCTGCGGGCGCCAATGTCCCTCCGTGATTGTCGCGCGCGCGGCTTCAGATGGAAGCGAAGCGCTCCGGCAGACGGTAAGCCATGCGATGGAAACCTATGCGCCTCCTCCTGACCGCTCGCATGCGGCTGGCGCTGCTCCTCAGCGCCCTGTTTATCGGCGCCGGGGGCATTCTGCTCGGCCTGAACTACACCCTGGTGCGCTACCGGCTCCAGGTCGTGCCGGTGCCCTTTGCTGGCACCACCGGCACGGACGACACGCTCGTTGTCTTGGAACTTCCGCTCACCCAGAGCCCGCAGCAACCCGTGCAGATCACCGTCCCATCACCGGACGAACTGGCGACCCTACGCGCCCTCGAGCAGCAGATCATCGAGGCATCGCTACGCGAGCTACTGTTGCAGTCCAGCATCGCCCTGGCACTGATGGCGGTGATCGTCAGCTGGCTGAGCTGGATCGTCGCCGGGCGGGTGCTGCGGCCCGTTCGAGCGATCACGGCGGTCGCGCGGAGGCTCTCCGAGGAGCGGCTGCACGAGCGCATCGCCCTCGCCGGGCCACACGATGAGCTCAAAGAACTGGCCGACACCTTCGATGGGATGCTCAGCCGGCTGGAACAGGCGTTCGGGAGCCAGCGCCGCTTTGCGGCCAGCGCCTCGCACGAACTCCGCACGCCGCTGACGATCATGCGCACCGAGGTTGAGGTCACCCTCGCCGATCCGCAGGCCTCGGTGGACGAACTGCGGGCCATGGGCGAGACGGTGCGCGATGCGGTGTTGCGGTGCGAGCGCCTGATCGATGGCCTGCTCACCCTGGCCCGGAGCGAACAGGCGGTCACCCGACGCGACGTGGTAGACCTGGCGGTGTGCGCGCAGATTGCCCTGGCACAGCTTGGGGGCGAAGCGCGGCTACTTGAGGTGAGACCCACGGTCCGACTCGCGGCGGCCAGCGTGATGGGCGATCCCGCGCTTCTCGAACGGCTCATCTCAAACCTGGTGGCAAACGCCGTGCGCCATAACCAGCGTGGCGGGTGGCTTTCCATCAACTCCTGCGTGGAGGGTGAGCAGGCCATCCTGCGCGTCGAAAATAGTGGCCCGGCGGTGCCACCCGAGCAGGTTGAGGAGCTCTTTCTGCCCTTCCGGCGGCTGGCCGGGGAGCGCCTCGGCTCGGCACAGGGCACGGGGCTCGGTCTCACCATCGCCCGGGCGATCGCCGAGGCCCATGGCGGCCACTTGCTGGCCCGGGCGCGCAGCGAGGGGGGCCTCCAGGTCGAACTGCGGCTGCCGCGTGTGCCTGGCGTTATGGCCAGCACCGCTTGAGGCAGCGGCATGTGGAGCCTCATGCGGCATCCGATCGGGGCAGCGCCCCACCCTTCTCCGCAGGATCCGTCCGGAGCGGTGGGGCGCCGCCTTCGCTACCCTCCGCTGGCCAGGCGAATCGTCATCGCGTGGAACGTCGTGCCATCACGGCTGCCCTCGACGAACGCCAGCACTCCCTCCTGGAGCGCGGCCCGATCCGCGCTCACCTCATGCTGGTAGCGCGTCTGCGGGTGGAGGCCGATCTCGATGAGCTCGCCCGTGCTTTGCTGAAGGGTCACACTGCCCTCTCCCACTGCCTGCACCGTGCCCATATAGAGCTGAGGTCGTGAGTCGCCGGCCGCTGGCCCATCCGAGCCAAGCGGTAGTGTCGCGGGGGCGCCCCCTGGCCCACCGGCCTCCCCGGAGAGTGCCACAAGCGGTCCGGCTGCCCCTCCAATCTGTACCAGCGTCGCCCCTGGCTTCCCCTCGCGATCCTCCGCCAGCACCACAACCTGCGCGCCTACCACAAGGTCGGCCGCGCTGGCCATGGCCTGCTGTCGGATGGCCGTCTCCGCACTGAGCGTGATGGTCACCGAGGTGCCGTCCATCCGTTCCAACACGAGCCTGTCGTCATGGAGCTCCCGCACCACACCATTGAGAGTCGTGGCGAGATCAGCCAGCCCACCGGGGCCGGTCTGTTGCAGGGCATCCTGGCCGGAAGACCGCGAAGCCGCAGGAGCAGGATCGGCACTGCAGGCAGCGAGCGCGATCAGCAGGGCGAGCAGTGGGAAGCTTAACGAGAAGGGGTTGATACGCATTGTGATCCTCCAGTACTCAATAGAGCCACAACAATCCTTCACTCGCCTGCGCAGGGGCGCAGCGTGCGGCATCGATGCGGCACCGCACGTGCAACGGGTTCCGTGGGGAGCAACCCTGGCAGGAGCGCGAACAGGGACCGCCGTACGGCCACGCAGCGCCGACGTCACAACACAGAGAGGGCTGCTCTATCAGGATGGGCCACCCGCGTGGAGGCCCCACCCGGCAAAGCCTACTCGGCCCGCAGCGCGACGATCGGGTCCAGGCGGGCGGCGCTCCGCGCGGGAGCGATCCCGAAGATCAGGCCGATCAGCACCGCGACCCCTACCGCCAGCACGACGGCATCCAGGCCGATAATGACACGGCTCTGGCCACTCGCCTCGACGCCCCGGGCAACCAGCACGCCGAGGGCAAGGCCGGCCAGCCCACCGCCCAGGCTCAGCAGCAGCGCCTCGATCAGAAACTGGGCGAGGATGTCGGCCTCGCGGGCTCCCAGGGCCTTGCGTAAGCCGATCTCGCGCGTGCGCTCGCGCACCGAGACGAGCATGATGTTCATGATCCCGATCCCACCCACGATCAGTGAGATCGAGGCGATGGCTGCGAGATAGATCGTGAGTGAGCGGCGCGACTCGACCAGCGTGGCGATCAGATCCTGCTGGCTGTAGATGGTAAAGCTCTGCTCGCCGCGCCGCCGTTCCGCCAGCGTCGCGCGCACCTCGGCCCGCGCCCGCTCCAGGCGCTCCTGGTCGTGGGCTTGTACGGCGATCGCGTCGATCACCGTTTCGCCGCCGGGGGTGCGCTCGGCACCGAAGAGAATCCGTTGCGCCGTGCTCAGCGGAACGAGCAGACTGTCATCGATCGAGGCGAAGGTGCCACCGCTGGCCGCCAGCACCCCGATCACGGTGAGCCGCTCGCCCGCAACCCGGACGGTCTGGCCCACTGCATCCTCCGCCCCGAAGAGTGTGCGCGCGAGCTCGGCTCCGAGCACGGCCACCCGCGCCCCCCTGCGCTGCTGCTGAGCGCTGATGAACTGTCCCGCCACCAGCACGCTGTCGTGGGCCTCGGCATAAGCTGGGGTGACGCCGTAGACGCGAACCGAGGTACTGACGCGGCCCCGGGACACATCGGCAAAGCTGCTGTACTCCGGCGAAACGTGGGCCACCGATGGGGCGCGGCGCTGATCGGCGAGGGCCTCGGCGTCTTCCTCCGTCAGCTTGCCACCGGCCCCATCGGCGCTGAAGCCGCCCTCGCCGATGGCGCCCGGCACCACGGTGAGAAGGTTGGCGCCGTTGGCGCTGAGCCGCTCGGTGATCTCGGCCTGCGCGCCCCGGCCCAGCGCGATGAGCGCCACCACTGCGGCCACGCCGATGATCACGCCCAGGGCGGTAAGCCCGCTGCGGAGCCGGTTGGTCGCCAGGGCGACCAGAGCGATGCGCAGGGTTTCCTCTGGCCGGATCGTGTCACGAGCCCGTGGGCGACGCCTCCCGGGCGGCACGGGACGGGCGGCGGCGTCAAGCTCCAGCACGGCTGGCCTCCCGACTCACTGGCCGATCCTCCACTAGCAGCCCGTCGCGGATCGTCAGCATACGCTCGGCCCGCAGCGCCACCTCGAGCTCGTGGGTTACCACCACCAGGGTGTGGCCCGCTGCGTGGAGCCGCTCGAAGAGCGCCAGCAACTCCCCGGTCGCCTGCGAGTCGAGGTTACCGGTTGGCTCGTCGGCCAGGAGCAGCGCCGGACTGCGAACGAGCGCGCGGGCGATGGCCACCCGCTGCTGCTGGCCCCCGGAGAGGGCGTTGGGGCGATGACGAAGGCGATCGCCGAGCCCCACCATCTCCAGAGCGGCGATGGCGCGCTCACGCCGCTCGGCTCCCGCCGGCCAGCCCTGGTACACCAGCGCCAGCTCAACATTCTCAAGCGCGCTCAAGCGGGGCAGCAGATGAAACTGCTGGAAGATGAAGCCGATCTTGTGGCGACGCACGGCAGCCAGCCCGTCGGCGTTGAGGTGCTCGATCGCGACGCCGTCCAGTTGGTAGCTGCCGGCGCTAGGCGTATCGAGGCAGCCGAGCATCGTCATCAGGGTACTCTTGCCGGAGCCCGAAGGCCCGGTGATCGCCACAAAGCTGCCGCGTGGGATCGTCAGGGTTATGCCACGCAAAGCCAGTACCACACCACCACCCATCGGGTAGGCGCGCGTGAGGTTCTGCACCTCGATGATGGGATTCATGCGCATTCCTCGTCTGCTCACGGGACCCGGATAGGCCGGATAACCGGCGCGCCGGACGGGGGAGCGGCCCCCTCCGGGGCGACGATCAGCACGCTCTCGCTGCTGCCAGCGCTACCCGGGTCAACAGATAGCGCTAACTCCACCTCATCGCCCTCGGTGAGGCATTGCTCGCCAGCGGGCAGGCAGCCAAGCACTTCGGTCATCACGCCATCGCTCAGCCCTGTACGCACCAGCACCTGCTCGGCCTCCTGGGCACCCTGGCGACGCACCCGCAGGCGGTGGATCTCGCCCTCACCCTGGAGCGCGCGGTTTGGTACCTGGATGGCGTTCTCGCGGGTGGCCACGGTGATCGCGACATCGCCGGTCATGCCGATCTTGAGCGCGGCATCCTCCGGATCGAAGCGCACCGTCACGGCGTAGGTCGTCAGGTTGCCGTTCTGCTCACCTACCTGCGCGACCGTGGCAACCTCACCGGCGAACACGCGGCCCGGCAGCGCCTCGAAGCTCACCTCGGCGGGCTGGCCCACAGCTACCTGTTGCACGTCGTACTCGCTGAGCTCGATGGTCACCTCGAGCGCGCGCCCATCGATCACGGTCAGAATCGGGGCTCCGGCGTTCACCTGGTCGCCCTCATCGACCGTCACCTCGGCGATGATCCCGGCAAAGGGGGCCCGCAACACGGCGCCATCAAGGTCAGCGCGGGCCGCCTCCAGGTTCAGGCGAGCCTGGGCGAGCTCGGCCTCGGCGGCGGCCACGGTTGAGGGCGCGGCAGGGGCACGGAGGCTGTCGCGTCGGGCTTGCGCCTGGGCGAGGGCGGCCTCTGCGGCTGCGATCTCTGCGGGTGTTCCGCCCTGGCGCAAGCGGGCGAGATCGGCGTTGGCCCGGTCCACCCTGGCGCGAGCCTCGGCCACCTCCCGGGTATCGGGCGTGCGTAGAGCGGCGAGCCGCGCCTCAGCCTCGGCCAGATCGGCCTCAGCGCGCCGGAGATCGGCGATCTCCCGGGCGACGGCGCTCTCATAAGCGGCACGGGCCTGCTGGAGCCGGCTCTGGGCGTCCTGCTCCTCGCGCACGGCCTGGTCATAGTCACGTTTCAGCTCATCGAAGCGCGGCGAGTAAGCCCCGGCCTGTTGCCACCGCCAGTACTGGTCGCTCACCGCTTGCTGAGCGGCCCGCACCGCGTTGGCAGCCTGCGCCACATCGGCCTCGGCGGCAAGCTTCGCCGCCGAGCGCTCGGCACGAGTCGCCTCCAGTTGCTCGCGCGCGCGCGTCACATCGGCCTCCGCCGCAGCAAGATCGCCCACCGGCGGGCTCAGCAGCGCATCAAGGCGTGCCCGGGCCGCCTGGAGATCCGCCTCGGCGCCCAGGATCTCGGCTGGTTTCGCCGTACCCGCCCTGGCCTGCTGGAGCTGGGCCTGAGCCGCGGCAACGGCAGCCTCGGCCTCGGCGAGCTCGGCAGGACGCGACTCGCCATCACGGACAGCCGCAAGCGCCGCCTCGGCCCGAGCCAGATCCACCTCGGCCCGGGCCACCGCCCGGCGGAGAACGGTGGTATCGAGGCGCGCAAGCGGCGCGCCTGCCTCCACACGCTCTCCGGGGCCAACGAGGAGCTCGGCCACGCTGCCCCCACTCCCGAAGGCCAGATCACGACGACGGGCCGGCTGCACGCTGCCGCTGCTGGTAACGGTGACCGTAAGATTACCCCAGCGCACCGGCTCAGTGGCAGGCGCGGGAGCAATCGCCGCGCGGCTGCTGAACTGCACATAGGCCAGAGCACCAGCCCCCAGCGCCAGCGCCAGCACGACTGAGAGGGCAACCTGAGGCCCCCGGCGGTACGTGGCACGATGGTCGCGTTGCCCGAGCGCGTCGGGGAGCACTGACTCACGCATAGGTTCTCCTGCTAACGTCCCGGTAGCGTATCTTCGCGGCCCGCCGTCACACACCCTGGGGAGGCCGAAGGCCGTCGCCAGGGGTGCTGAACGCCACGACAGGGGTGAGACGCCACCGGCGCTCCATCACATCTGCTCGCCCTGCCCGGTGGCAGGACAACCCGATGCTAGCAGGAGACCGATCAAATCAGCATCAAGGGAATCCAGGGCGCGGAGGCTCAAGCACTGCCGATCATGCGGTACCCCGCGCCAACCACCGTCTCGATCAAGGGGGGCTCGCCGAGCTTGCGGCGCAGCGTGTAGAGCGTCGTCCGCACCGTATTGGTGAACGGATCGGCGTGCTCGTCCCACACCTGCTCCAGCAACGCCTCCGCGCTCACGATGGCCCCGCCGGCGAGGATCAGCCGTTCCAGCACCGCAAACTCCTTGCCGCTCAGGGGGAGGAGCTGGCCGCCGCGGGCCGCCTCGCGACGGGCCGGGTCAAGGATGAGATCGCTCCAGGTCAGCATGGTTCGCGCGGGGAAGCCGGCGCGACGGCCAAGGGCGCGCACCCGCGCAACGAGCTCGCGAAAGGCGAACGGCTTTGCCAGATAGTCGTCGGCGCCGAGAGTCAGCCCCTCGACCCGCTGGTCCAGCGTCCCGGCTGCTGTCAGCATCAGAACCCGCGCAGCGGCACCCTGGGATACAAGCGCCCGGCAGACCGCATCGCCGTGCAGAATGGGGAGATCGCGGTCGAGCACCACCACATCGTAGTTCGTGAGCGCCACCTTTTCGAGGGCGGCCTCACCGTCGCCGGCAATATCAACGGCCATACCCTCACGGCGCAGCCCACGGGCAATGCTCCTCGCCAGACTTTCCTCATCTTCCACAAGCAGGATGCGCACAGAAGAGCCCTCCAGTCGTATCATCGCGGGCAAGCGTGCTTCACGGCGCACAGAGCACCAGAGTTGCCGCGCAGCTACACCGTGCCGGTCTCCCCACTCAGATAGGCCTGCCCTGATATGGATAGTAGCCCGAGCCAGATCAAAAGCACATCAAACCCCGGGAGGGATCTGAGCACAGGAGATCCGGACTGCCACCTCCCCCTGGCCCCCCCGGTCGCGCCTGCGCCAGGGGCGGCACACCGCCCGATCAGGGATCGTTCGCGCGCGTCCGAGAACCCATCCCCGCTCCTTCAAGGGCGAACCGTTCCGGCGTGTGATTGGCGGTGTGCCGCATCCTGACGAACGCCGTTCCCCCGCTCCCAGAACGGAAGAGAGGGGACGGAAGGCTTCCCGATGCGGATTCTCCCTCCTCCCCTTGTGGGAGAGGGCCAGGGGGGAAGGGCGACGGCGCAACAGCCCTGCCCAATCCACGAGCCCTTGCACACCACGTACAAATGTGCTATACTACAGGTGCTCCTGCGACGCAGGCCGGGCGACAGAGAGGGGCCTTCGCGGCCCCAGCAACGATCGGGACGAGCACCTACGGACAGTCGGAGTAGACCGGCAGCGGCGCCGCCGGTCGGCGCCACCGGCAAGGAGATCCCCCCATGGCCACCAGCAGCGAGGCCCGCAGCGTCACGCGCACCTACCGGGCCGCCGTCCGTCTCGGCGAGGACTTCATCACGCTCGAGGAGACGATCACCCTCCCCCTCGAGGCCACCGACGAGGACGTGCAGCGCGCCGTCGAGCTCGGGTGGCGCATCTACCGCGCCCAGCGTGAGGCTGTCGAGCAGCAGGTTGGCAGCGTGCGCGAGGCCCAGAGCGCCACGACCATCACCGTGCGCGACCCGGATGCCCCCGCCAGCGACAAGCAGCGCAACTACATCGCCACCTTGCAGGATCAGCTGAGCTGGACGAATGAGCAGCTGGCGAGCTACGCCGGCGAGCACAGCGTCGACCTCGTGACGATGACGAAGGGCCAGGCCTCCACCTTCATCGATGGGCTCAAGAAGCTGGCCGAGGAGCGGGCCCGCTACGGCGGCGAGGCCCGCCCCCGCTCCGGAGGCGATCCGCTCGGAGACGGCAGCGGCTCACAGCCGGCCAGCGAGCGGCAGCTTCAGGCCCTCGCCCGCCTCGCCCAGAGCCGCGCCCTCGACCTGGACGAGGAGGCCGAGCGCCGCTTCGGCGTCGCCAGCGGCGACCTGAGCGATGAGCAGGCGCGCATGCTCCTCGGCGAATGGCAGCCCCGCCCCGCCCGCGCCACTTCCCGCCGCGGTACACCGTAAACGACAACACCCCACCCCGGCGGGCCTCGCCACCCGCCGGGGTCGCCACAGCTCCCCCCTTCCTCGTAACACCGCCCCGCCCCGGGTGCGGCTTCTTCCCCGGTGCACTGGAGAGAGATAGCCCTGCCCATGAGCTCATAAAGTGGGGTATCATACCAACAGGGTCCGCCGTGTGGCGAGCCAGTAGCAAACTGTGCCGAGTGATGAGCGACTCGATCACCATTCTGGTTGCCGACGACCACACGATGTTCCGCCAGGGCCTGCGCGAGATCCTCGAGCGCAAGGGCGGCTTCCAGGTGGTCGCCGAGGTCAGCGATGGCCACGCCGCCGTCGAACAGGCCCGCGAGCACCACCCGGCCATCGCCCTCCTCGACATCTCCATGCCGGGCATCACCGGGATCGAGGCAGCTCGCCAGATCGCCCGTGTGAGCCCCGAGACCCGCACGGTTGTCCTGACCATGCACCGCGACGAGCGCACCGTGCTGGAGGCTCTGCGCGCAGGCGCAAACGCCTACCTGCTCAAGGACGCCGACGCCAGCGAGCTGATCGAGGCCATCCGCGTGGTTCATCGGGGTGAGGCCGCCCTCGCCGGGAGCGCCGCCGCCCGTGTGCTCGACCTGCTGCGGCGCGGTGATAGTGCCCCCACCGCCAACGATCTGCTCACGCCCCGCGAGCGCGACATCCTGGCCCTCGTCGCCCAGGGCGACGATAACCGCGCCATTGCCCTCAAGCTCAGCCTCTCCGAGAAGACCGTTGGCAACCGTCTCAGCGAGATCTTCCAGAAGCTCGGCGTTAGCAACCGCACCCAGGCCGCCATCGTGGCCGTGCAGCGTGGCCTCGTTCCCCCGCCCGAGATGTCCTGACGCTCACGCTTCGGCCGGGGCAGCATACGGGATTCTTTCCCGACGAGCGCGGGAAACCGCGCTCTTCTGCTGCGGCACGCCATGCCCTATACTCAAAGCAACAGATGGTGGCCCGGCGCGGGCTCTGGCGTGACAGAAGCCCCCTCGCGCCGGGGCCACGGCTGAAGTCTGTTGACGTAGTTGCACGGGGCCATGGCCCCGCCTTGTCCGATCTGCTCTCCGCCTCCAGCAGCGCGCGATACGACCCGAGCGCTCAAAAAGGTGGTGAGCCGTTATCCAATGGAGCAACCTGTGCAGATCTGGAACTCAGTCAAGACAACCGCCCTCCTGGCGGGTCTCACCGCCCTCTTCGTCTTCATCGGTGGCGCCCTCGGCGGCCAGGTCGGCATGATCCTGGCCTTCGTCTTCGCCCTCGTGATGAATATGGGCGCCTGGTGGTTCTCCGATAAGCTCGCCCTGCGCATGAGCGGTGCTCGCGAGGTGAGCCCTGTCGAGGCCCCCGAGCTCCACCAGATGGTGGAGGTGCTCTCGGTGCGGGCCGGGATTCCAAAGCCCCGCGTCTACCTGATCGACAGTGAGACGCCCAATGCCTTCGCCACTGGCCGTAGCCCGGCCCACGGCGCTGTGGCCGTCACCACGGGCATCGCTCGCCTCCTCAACCGCGACGAGCTCGCCGGCGTGGTGGCCCACGAACTGGCCCATATCAAGCACCGCGATACGCTGATCTCAAGCGTGGCCGCCTCGATCGCCGGCGCGATCACGATGATCGCCGACATGGCTATGTGGGGGATGCTCTTCTCCGGCCTCACCGGCCAGGACGAGGAGGAGGATGGTGGGATCGCCGGGATGGTTGGTGGCGTGCTGATGATCTTCCTGGCGCCGATCGCTGCGATGATCATTCAGATGGCTATCTCCCGCTCCCGCGAGTTCAGCGCCGATGCCGGCGGTGCCCGCATCCTCGGCGACCCGCTGCCCCTCGCCAGCGCCCTCGAGAAGCTTGAGTGGGCCGCAGGCCGTGTGCCGATGCAGGTGAGCCCCGCCACCTCGCACCTCTACATCGTGAACCCGATGATGGGTGGCCTCGCCGGCCTCTTCCGCACCCACCCGGCTACCGCCGAGCGCATCGCCCGCCTCCGCACGATGGCCTCCCAGACGCCGCTCGCCGTGTAGCGCCATCCGCACGCTCCTCGCTCGCAACAAACTGGCGAGCGTACTTGTCCGGGGAACGCGAGGGACGCAGCCTGCTGCGTCCCTCGCTACGTCTCCCCGGCCCGTTCCGCCGCTGGCATCACCCGTAGGGCATTGGCGCTCCCGAGCCGTATCGCAGGCTCGTCCACGCTCGCCGCCCGTTGCCCCGCCAGCCGCTCACGCGGTACAATGAAGCCATGAGCACACGCATCACCCGCGCAGCCCTGCTGGCGTTCCTTCTCACTGCCTGCACGCCCTTCCGCGCCGATCCGCCCCAACCCACGCCTCCACCGGTGATCCCCACCATGGCCGCCCAACCTGCCGGGGATCCGACGCCAATCCCTATCGGCGCCCCAACCGCAACCCCGGCTACGGTGAGCACGGCCCCCTCACCAACGCCGCCAGTTCTTCCCACCGCCGCGCCCGTCGCCGACGACCCTGAGCTCGCGGCTCTCGATGCCGCCCAGCGCCCCCTGCGCGACCAGGTGGCCCTCGCCCGCGCCCTCGGTTCGTGCCGCGCCGCTCCCGCCAGCTGCCCTACCGTCGCTCGCACGACACCCCTTGAGGTACAGGTGGGCGAGGTGCGCCCCTTCTGGGTGACCGACCTCAGTAACAATACCCAGTTCGAGATCCAGGCCGAGCTGCGCTACGCTGGCCCCGTGGTGCTCATGTACGTCCAGCAGGGGATGTCCTACGACCAGCAGGCCCTCGAGCGCGCGGCCCGGACCTTCGAGCAGGAGATCTACCCCCGCACCCGGGAGATCTTCGGCTCCGAGACGCAGCCCGGCGTGGACGGTGACACCCGCATCACCATCCTCAACGCCGACGACCCGAGTGGCCAGGTGCTTGGCTACTTCTCCTCCCAGGACTCGCTCCCTCGCCAGGTCAACCGCTTCAGCAACGAGCGCGAGATGTTCTTTATGAATATCTCCCTGCTCGACTTCGCCTCGCCCGATTACCTCGACGTGCTGGCCCACGAGTTCCAGCACATGATCCACCAGAACGAACAACCGGGCAGCGCCACCTGGGTGAATGAGGGCGCCTCGCAGCTCTCCGAGGACCTTAACGGCTACCTCGATAACGGCTTCGTCTTCTTCTACCTCACCGACCCCGACGTGCAACTCAACACCTGGGGCAATGGCCCCGGCGAGTCGGCGGCCCACTACGGCGCGGCCCACCTCTTTATGCGCTATATCTACGCCCAGTATGCCGGTGAGGAGCAACTCCGCCCGCTCATCCGCGCCGATGCCGGCGATAACCTCCAGGCGTTCGTCGAGCTCGCCGCCCGCACCCGGCCCGATCTCACCTCCTTCGGCCAGCTCGTCGCCGACTGGGCCGTGGCCAACCTGATCGACGACCCCGCCATCGGCGATGGCCGCTATACCTACGCCACCGGTCACGATCTGCCCAACCTGCTGCCGGTGCGTATCCAGCCGCTCGAGATTGCGCCGGAAACCCGGAACGAGCGCGTGGCCCAGTTCGGCGCCGATTACTATCGCCTCCCGGCTGGCGCTACCGTGAGCTTCCGGGGCACTACCAGCGTGCCGATCGCCGCCGAGCCCACCCGTGGGCGCTTCAGCTGGTGGAGTGGCCGTAGCGACGATACCTATGCCACCCTCACCCGCCCCGTCAATCTCCGTGGCCTCAGCACCGCCACACTCCAGTTCGCTACCTGGTACGAGATCGAGGACGACTATGACTACGCCTTTGTGAGCGTCTCCACGGACGGCGGCACAACCTGGCAGACTCTCCCCGGCTCGCGCACCACCGACTTCGACCCCCAGGGGGTGAACTATGGCAATGGCATCACCGGCGCCAGTGGCGCCCCCGGCACCCGCCTCGACGCCGGTGCCCGTGGTGTGTGGATCGAGGAGGCGATGGATCTCACCCCCTTCGCCGGCCAGGAGATCCTGCTGCGCTTCTGGCAGATCAACGACCAGGGCTTCAACGCGCCTGGCATGCTGATCGACGATATCCGCATCCCCGAGCTCGGCTTCAGCGATGATGTGGAGGGCGACGCCCACGGCTGGCAGGCCGATGGTTTCGTCCGGGTCGATGGCGATCTCCCCCAGCGCTGGGAGCTACGCCTGGTACGCGGCTCCGGCAACAACGTGACGGTGGAGCCGCTCTCTGTGGCCCCCGACGGGAGCGCGATGGCCAGCCTTGCACCCGGCGAGGAGGGCACCCTGGTGGTAGTGGCGGCCACGCCACACACCACCGAGCGGGCCCGCTACGAGCTGATCGTCGAGTGATGCCACGGCTGCCCCACATCCCCCGGGCGGCGCTTGGCCCAATCTTGCTCGCCTCGACGATTGTGCTGCTGGCCTTCTGGCGCACCCCACCCCCACGACCGGTTATCGCGCCGCCGTCGGCCATCCAGCTGCCGCCGCCGCCCGAGCGCCCCGTGACGCCCGGCGAGCCGACCCCCACGCCCGCACCGCTCACCGGCAGCTACGCCGAAACCGGCGGCCTTGATATCGTGAGCGCCGAAGGCCTCTTCAGCCCCGAGGAGCAGGCCCGCCTGGCTGCCGAGCTCGACAGGGCGCTCGCCTATGTCGTCGAGCGCTTCGGCACATCGCCGGCTGGCCGCATCAGCACCTACATCGGCCTGGAACCCGGCTGCGGCATCCACGGCATCGCCTACACCGATGTGCGCACCGTCCAGGTTTTTACCTGCCGCGACCTGCCCACCAGCCGCGCCGTGAACATCCTGGCCCACGAGTTTGTGCACCAGCTCTGCCACGATCGCTACGGCGACCGCCACCTCAGCGCCGATCTGGTGCTCATCGAAGGGACGGCCACCTGGGGGGCGGGCGCCTACTGGCTCGGCGGCGCGCCCAACTTCCGCGCCTTCGTCCGGCCCTGGGTCGAGTCGGGCGCCGCGCTCCCACTCGCCGAGAGCTATATTGGCCGCCCGATCGCCGACATGAACAAGCTCTACTACCAGTGGGCCAGCTTCGTCGAGTTCCTGATCGAGACCTACGGCCGCGAGCGCTTCGATGCGCTCTACCTCACGGGCCAGAACTACCCCGCCTCGGCCGACTACCTCGGTATTTACCAGAAGAACTTCTGGGAGCTGGAGGAGGAGTGGCGCGCCTGGGTGCTTAGCTGAGCCAGCCCATCGCCCGCCACTCTGCGTAGCTGGCTCGCACCCGCAGGCCCAGCGCAGCCGAGCGCGCGTCTGCCAGATCAACGAGCAAGCGCTCCGCCATCGGACCACCAAGGCGCGCGATGGCCGCCAGTGCCGCCGACCAGCTGAAGCGCAGATAGTCGCCCGCCCACTGCGCTATTCCCCGCGGCCCCAGCACGCCCCACGCGGCCAGCAGGATCTGCGGCCAGCGCCGCAGCACGCCGAAGAGCATGGGGTGATAGTCCCCCCAGCGCATCCGGTCGCGGAAGTAGCGCGTCGCCCGGTCCACGCCGAGATCGTCGTTGAGCACCGCGTAGAACAGGTTCTGCAGCCGGTTCACGTTATCCGGCGCGTCCCAGGGGTGCATAAAGCGACTGAAGACCCAGTTGAGCGAGACGTTGACTTGAAACGGGTTGATCAGCGCCAGCTGGTCTGGCTCGAGCAGTTCGTGGCGCAGCGCGTGATCGAGCAGGCCGGTGGTGCGCCGCAGGTTGCGCACGTGGGAGCCGAAGCCGCAGAAGGTGAGTGGGCTCTGCTGGGCCGCCGAGTCGCCGACGGGCAGCACGCCCCGGGGTAATGGCGCCTCCTGCCGGCGCAGGCTGTGGCGCGCGGGGATGTAGCCGTACACCGGCTTGACATGGTGGAACCCGGGCCCGGGCCGCTTATAGGTGGGCAGCAGCGTGAAGTACTGCTCAAAGAGATCGAGCAGCGAGTAGCGCGGCGAACCGGCCCGCAGGCCGCCCACAGGCGAGCCCCCACCAGCCGTTTCCACCGTTGAGTAGTAGAAGAGGTAGACCGTCAACTCATCACCGCGACCGGGAAAGCCCTCCCACATGAGCTGCTCGCCGCGCTGAGCATCGGCGACACTCATTAGAATATCGCCGAGGGTGGGGTCGTACTCGCCCGGCCCGTTGCCCCTGGCAAAGCCCGACGCAACCGTGCCTACCGTCGGGCAGACCCCGGCGAAGGGGCGGCCGGCGTGGCGGTAGAGCGCCAGGGGCGAGGTGCTGCCCATGCCATCGAGCAGGAGCCGGCCCGTGTAGCACTCCAGCGCCCCGGTCGTCAGGTCCTGTAGCTCAACCTCTACCCGCAGTGGCCCGGCGGCGGCCACTCGTAGCCTGCGAAAGGCGCGCCCACTGAGCACCGTGCCGCCAGCCTCCTCCAGCTTACGGCGCATCAGGCGCAACAGGGCGCCCGCATCCAGCGCCACATTAAGTACCTCCGGCATCCAGAGATCCACCGCGCGCACATCGCTCCCGGGGCGGTTGTAGAAGCGCACAAGGCCATTGCGGTACTCGCGCATGATCACGGGCTCAAGCTCGGCCCAGCTCACCACGCCGCTCGCTACCAGCGCCGCGAGCTCTTCACGGCTGATATTCCACTCGCGGTGCGCACAGCCCACTTCACTGCGGTCGAAGATCAGCACCCGCCACCCGAGCCGGGCGGCCATCACGGCGGCATGGAGCAGTCCCAGCCCACCACCGGCGTAGATCAGATCGTAGGCCGGGGCCTCAGGCAGCACCGGCACGAGCTCATATACATCCCGGTCATACTCGCCGCGCATGATCCGCTCCCAGCCCCGCTCCAGGCGCGCTACCCGCTCAAGGTGATCGAGGGCGCCCATAGCCGCAAAGTGTGCAACGGTCAGCGGGTAGCGGAGCCTCAGCCGCTCGGCGAGTGCGGCCTGGGTCGGGGTGGCCGTATGGAGCTCCTGAGGAAGCGGCGTTTCCACCTCCTCTCCACGACCGGCCTCTACCACCACCGACGCGCGCACGCGCGCCGGGGCGGTAGCCGGCGCCTCCAACTCGGCGGCGCGCAGCAGCGCGCCGAGCCGTGCCACAACGGCGCGCAGCGCGCGGCTCACACGCCGGCGCAGCGCCGCTACACGCCAAAGCCCGGCCCGGCCCGGCGCTTCGACCACCAGTCGCAGCTCGGCATGCGACGAAATGACCGCGTCGCGCAGGGTCAACTCAAGCGTGAGGCAGGGGCCGTGGCCGGTCGCCGGAGCAACACGCCACCCGATGACAGCCATGTGGGCATCGCCAGCACGGTGCTGATCCACGAGCGTGTAGAGCTCGCCGCCGTAGCGCCAGAACGTGCCGAGGCGCTCAGCACCGATCGCGCCTGCCCAGGCAGCCGGATCGCGGAGCACGGCGGTGGCTGCGGACAGAGGTGCCGGCAGCTCCAGATAGTCGCGGTAGGTCAAACGCAGCATGCGCTCGCTCACTGGCCAACTACCCCCGAGCCCCCACGGCCCGCTCGCCGTAACCGTTCGACCCGATCCCAGCGCGGGGCGATCGGCAAGCGTGCTGTCGGCAGCCCCAGCACAGCCAGCCGGGCTGCGTCGTGCCAGCCACTGCCCGGGGGCGCCGGCACGGTGGCGCCGAGGGATGCCTCTTCTTCCAGCACGCACGTGATAGCCGCTAGAGCGGCGACGGCCTCGACTTCGTCGGTGTCGCCACCGCAAACGGAGATATCTGCTGCCACGAGATCTCGTCTTTCTATCTCAGGTCTACCGGACTCCACGAGCGACACACGCTTCGCCGTGGCAGCTCCCCGCAGACAGCGCCTTCGTCCGGCTCGACGGGGTAGTACACCGGGGGGCCACACGGGGGCGGATCAGAGCAGACGGCCGAGCATCGTTTGCTGGGCCTGAAGCTCCAGGGTGGCATCGAGGGGCGCAAGGACCGTCGCGGAACCGTAGCGCCGCGCAAGTGCCAGGCTGATCAGGTGATCCGTAAACTGGGGGTTCTTCGGCAGCAGCGCGCCGTGCAGGTAACAGCCGAAGGTATGGCGGTACACCGCGCCGCCAACCCCGTCCTCGCCGTTATCGCCGTGGCCGACGAGCACCCGCCCCAGCGGGCGCACCCCTGGCCCGTGGTAGGTACGCCCGCTGTGATTCTCAAAGCCGACCAGCCGCACCACCGCGCCGCCGAGCTCTGCCTCCACCACACTATTGCCGATCAGGCGCTGCTTCCCGCCGAGCGTATGCACATCGAGGGCACCGAGGCCGGGCAGCCGCTCGCCGGTGTGGGTGAGGAAGTAGTGTCCGAGCAGCTGATAGCCTCCGCAGATGGCGAGCAGCACCAGGCCATCGTCGATCGCCGCGCGCAGCCCCGGCCCCTGGCGCTCCAGCAAGTCGTTGGCGATCAGGGCCTGGCCGCTATCCTGGCCACCCCCAAAGAAAGCCAGGTCGAAGTTGGACCACTCTACCGCGCTCCCTGGCTCGACGGCCGTCACCGAGAGCTCAATGCCCCGCCACGCGCAGCGACGCTGCAGCGCGATCACGTTGCCGCGATCGCCGTAGATCGACATCTCGGCAGGGTAGAGGTGAGCAAGCGCAAGCGTCAGCATCGGCTCAGATACGCTCCCTCCCCGATCCAGCGGAATGTCGTCAGCGCGACCAGGCCCATTGGCCCGCGCCAGTGGAGCTTCTGGGTGCTCACCGCCACCTCGGCCCCCAGCCCGAACTGGCCACCATCGTTGAACCGTGTGCTCGCGTTCACAAACACGGCAGATGCGTCCACTTCCCGGGTGAAGCGCTCGGCAGCGGCGCGGTCGTTGGTCAGAATGGCCTCCGTATGGCCGGAGCCGTGCTCGGCGATAAAGTCAATCGCCTCGTCCAGCCCACGCACAACCTTGACGGAGAGCACCAGGCCGAGAAACTCGGTTCCAAAGTCGCCCGGAGCAGCAGGCACCACGCGCCAGGAAGCGACATCAGGCTGGTCGGCCAGCACCGCCAGACTCTCCTCATCGCAGCGCAACTCAACGCCGGCAGCGCAGAGGCTCCTGGCCACGGCAGGAAGCAGCACCGGTGCTACCTCACGTTGCACCAGCAGCGTATCAAGCGCATTGCACACACTCGGACGCTGAACCTTCGCGTTATGGATGAGTGGCACCGCCCGCCCGAGGTCAGCCGTGGCATCTACAAACAGATGCACCACCCCAATACCGCCGGTAATCACGGGGATGGTCGCGTTCTCGAGGCAAAAACGGTGCAACCCCGCGCCGCCACGGGGGATGATCATATCCACGTAGCGATCAAGTCGCAGCAGCGCACGCACAACCGCCCGGTCGGGGTCGGTGATACTCTGCACCGCCTCAGCGGGGAGCCCGGCCCGCTGGAGGCCCGCCGCGATCGCCGTGGTGATCGCCGCCACACTCCGGGCAATATCGGAGCCACCGCGCAGAATCGCGGCATTGCCCGTCTTGAGACAGAGCGCGGCGATATCCACCGTCACATTCGGGCGAGCCTCATAGATCACGCCGACCACGCCAAGGGGTGTGCGCCGTTTATGGAGCCGCAGACCGTTCGGCAACGTAACGGCATCGAACGTCTCGCCGACCGGGTCGGGCAGCGCGGCCACACTCCGCGTATCGGCGGCGATCGCCGCCAGGCGCTCAGGCGTGAGCAGCATCCGATCGAGGAGCGCCGCGCTGGTCCCGGCGGCCCGGGCCGCCTCCATATCTGCGGCGTTCGCCGCAAGGATGGCGCCCTGGTGCTCAAGCAGCGCGTCGGCGACCGCGTTCAGCGCCCCGTTTTTCACTTCCGTGCTCAAGCCCGCCAGGCGCCGCGCCGCCGCCTTCGCCCCCCGGCCGATTGTCTCAAGATCCATCCTCATGGCCCACGCCCCTTGCCTACCTCCTCGTCGCGTTCGCGCCCGTCGCCCTCTGCGCGTTCGCCTCCTTCGCGTGCGTCGCGCTCGCCCCCTGCGCGGTCCCTCGCGGCCGCCACATAGTCGCTGGCGCGGCGAAACTGCTCCCGCAACTCACCCGCACGGTAGGCGAGGACGAGCGCCGTCAGGCTGCCCAGGAGCAGCGCGAGCCCCACGCCCACGAGCACCGTCAGCAACGCCGGACTCGCCAGGCCGAAGGTCACGCCCCCATTCGCCAGCGTGATCACGCCGAAGCCAGCCGCCCCGAGCAGAAAGGCCTGGCGCCGCCGCGATCCCCGTGCCGCCCGGCGTGCCTCCCGCCCGAGCAGCAGCGTCGCCAGCAGCGCGATGATCAGCCGCAGCAACTCCTGTGACATAAAGGGTCCACCCGCTAGCGGAGCTCACCGCCAGCGAGACGGTGCAGCACCTGTAGGCATTCAGCAGCCCGGGATGTGCGCCACGCGCCATCACGACGCCCCTGCCAGATGTGCGCTGCAGTTCCCAGGCTTCGCCCCGTTGCCGTACCGGTAGCCTTGAAGCTCCACGCCCGGCGCCCACCGGACACACACGGGCGCTAGCGCCACACGCCTGTTGTTGCCCGCTGCTGGCGAACCCCGTACGATGCAAAGCGTCCCTCGGACGCGGATCACCTTGCGATGCAATAACCCGTCCTAGCAGCCGGGACACATCCCTGTTCAATTGTACCATCAGATAGCAGGGCTGCTACCGGGGCGGTGTCCCATCCGGCTCACCAGCCCGCCCCCGCTTGCGTGGGGGTGGGCGTCATCACCGTGAGAGTCCGCGCAGGCGGGCCTCGCCTCCCTCTAGCCACGGGCTTCCACGCCACGGCCCGCGTCACCACCACGGCCCGCCATACCCCGGCCCGGCTTCACGCTTGCTCCGAACGGCCAGTTGCTCTACAATATGCCCGCCGAAAGAAGCAGCCCCCACGCCTCCCAATGTACGATCTACTCATCCACGGCGCCGATATCCTCCAGATCAGCGGCGCCGATGTCGCCATCCTGCCCGAACACTGCCTCGCTATCGCCAACGGGCGCATCGCGGCGATCGCCCCTGCGATCAGCCCCGGCCTGGCCCGCGAACAGATCGAGGCCCGGGGCATGCTCGCCATCCCGGGCCTGATCAACAGCCATGCCCACATCGCCATGGCGCTCTTCCGCGGCGTCGCGGAGGACGTGCCGATCGAAGCGTGGTTTAACGACTTCGTCTGGCCGATGGAGACTAACCTCACCGAGGAGGATATCTACTGGGGCGCGCTGCTCGGGCTCGCCGAACTGATCGAGTCCGGCGTCACTACCGTGGCCGACCACTACTTCGGGATGGACGCCGTGGCCCGTGCCGTCGCCGAGGCGGGCCTGCGCGCCAACCTGGCCTGGACGCTCTTCAGCGGCCCCGATGAGGCCGCCCAACTCGCTCGCGGCACACAGTTCGTCGAGCAGTGGGGGGGCGCCGCTGGCGGGCGCATTCGGGCCTGGCTCGGGCCCCACGCCCCCTATACCTGCACCCCCTCCTTCCTGGCGTCGGTGGCCGCTGAGGCCCGCCGCCTCGGTGTGGGCATCCACATCCACCTCTCCGAGACGGCCGATCAGGTGGCCCAGAGCCGCGCTGCCCACGGCAAGACCCCCGTCGCCGTGGCCCGTGAAGCTGGCCTCTTCTCCGTCCCGGCTCTCGCTGCTCACCTCGCCCATCCCGATGAGGACGATATCGCTGTGCTCGCCGCCGATGGGGTGGCCGTAGCATCGACGCCGAAAACCGAGATGAAGCTCGGAATCGGGGTTGCCCCGGTTACCACCCTGCGCGCGCATGGGGTCACGGTGGGGCTGGGGAGCGACGGGGCGGCGAGCAACAACAGCTACGATATGCTCGAGGCCGCCCGGCTGATCGCGCTGCTCGAGAAGCACCGCTGCGGTGATGCGCGCGTCCTGCCGATTGGCGAAGCGCTGGCCCTCGCCACCAGTGAGGGCGCTCGCGCCCTCAGGCTCGCCGGCGTGACCGGGGCGCTCCAGGAGGGCCTCGCGGCCGACGTTGTGCTGCTGCGCCGCAATAGCACCCACGCCCAGCCGCTCCACAACCCTGCCGCCACCCTGCTCTACAGCGCTCGCGCCACCGACGTAGACACCGTGCTCGTGGCCGGGCAGGTGCTGATGCGCGGGCGCAAGTTGCTCACGATCGACCGACGCCGCGTGCTCCGTGAGGCCGCTCGCCGCGCCACACGCCTGACCCGTCGCCGCGCCGGCACGCAGATCGCTAGCTACCCGGAAGCGGAGTAGGCCCGAACGGCCGTCCGCGTGGGGCTTCCATCATAGCTTCCGCCTGTGGCAGTGGCCAGGTGGCATGCGCAGGTCGCGCCACGTCAGCTACCCACCGCCCCTATCGCCTGCGAAACCGGGCTACGTAGTACTGGAGCACACAGAGCGCGCCGCCGGTCACAAGGAGAACGATCAGCCGCACGCGCCAGCTCTCGTAGCCCACCCAGTTCTCCAGCAGCATGGCCGCAATGCCAATGCAGAGCCCGATCACCAGCCCCTCGAGGTAGATCCGCTCCACGGCCGCTCCTCGTTACTTGTCTTCGGTCTTGACTTCGCGCCCCTGGCTAAGGGTGTAGCTGCCATCGTCCATCGCGGGTGGCTCGAGCGCCTTCTGAACGATCACCCCGGCCTGGACAAGGAACCAGAAGATCCCCCAGGCGATCATCCAGAGAAACAGCAGCCCCGCGACGATCACAAGAACGAGCAGAATCCCGCTCATCGCACGCCTCCTTCACGCCCCCCGTCCGCCCCCGACCACCGCTGACGCGCGGGCAGCCACCAGATGACTGCCGCGTAACGCTGCTGCCGCCGTGGCGTTAGCATACCGTCCCCGGTTGGAATGAGCAAGTCATCAATCGCCGCGCGAATCCGCGCATCCCGGTCGGGGTCCGGGGTCACCTGGAGCCGGAGCCGCAGCTCCTCCAGGGCGTCGTCGGCGCTCGGGAAGCGAAAGGCAACCGGCGCCGGTACCAGGTTGAGATGGGCCGGGATGCCCAGCTGGTGACAGGCTGCGAGCGCCTCCAGCGCTGCCGGCAGCGGCAGGCGTGCTTCGCCGTGAACCCGCTCCCAGAAGGGCGCGAGCGCCCAGGTCGGGTGACGGAGCCCCAGGTAGAGCGCGCAGAGTCGGCTTGCCGCCTCGTCCAGCGCGCTGAGGAAGGGGCCAATCTCACGCACGGCGTACACGACGTGCGCCGAGATCACGACATCGGCTGGCGGGGGTGTGGCAAGCGGCCAGGGCTCAGCGATCACCCGCACGTTCGGCGCAGGCTCGGCCCCCAGGGTCGCATCGATCTCGGCGCGCATGGCCACCGATGGCTCGACGGCGACCACCTCGGCCACGTGCTGCGCCAGGTACGGGAGGTAGCGCCCACTGCCCGCCCCCACGTCCAGCACCGTGTCGCCCGCTCGCAAGTGTGGCGTCAGCCAGTCCATAAACGTGTCGGGTTGGGGCTGGCGCCGGCTTGCCGCAGCAAAGCGGCCGGCCCGACCTGCCCAGGCATCACCACTTTGCCCGAACCCGGGGTCGCGCGCGGCCTCTCCCTGTGCGCGCTCGGCATCGTACATCTCGCGCCAGCGCTGTAGCCAGTCCAATCCGCCGGCGCCTGAGGGCTCCCCATCGGTCATGCTGCTACCTCCAGACCACTGCCAGGCTCCCTCCGGGCTGCGCAAGCCTGCCTCGCCCGTAGCCCCGGCGGGCTGCGTGAACCGCTCCATTCCGCCTACCAATGCAGGCCAGTTGGTCATGCCCGCCGGGGTGTGGCGGATGGGCCTGCCCTCCCTGTGTTCCGTGGCACGGACGCGCGCGGCTCCGGGTCCGCGACGCCCGGGTGCGCGGGCTCTCGCGGCCGTGACGCCCACCCCCGCGCAAGCGGGGGCGTGCTGGCGTGCCCTCCGAGCCACGGGGCAACACCCGCCGACGGTGTGGTATAATAGCTGCTGCGTTGAGATGCGGCAATAGCCACTGGCATAGCTCGGTTTGTGAAGCTGCGGCGTGGTTTGCCAGGCAACGACGAGTAATGGCGCCCTCCAATAGAGGGCGTGCACGTAAGGTACGAGTGGCATGAGCGAGCTAGGAGCGCGGCTGCGGCAGGCGCGCGAGGGTCAGGGCATCTCGCTTGCCCAGGCCTCCGTAGATACTCGCATTCTTCAGCAGTCGCTCGTCGCCCTGGAGGAGGGCGCCTTCCAGCGTCTCCCCGGCGACGTGGTAACGCGCGGCTTTATCCGAAACTATGCTCAGTACCTGGGGCTGCCTGCCGACGAGCTGATCGAGCTCTACCGCCGCGAGCGGGGAGCCACCGATCAGATCCGGATCGTCCCCGCTACAACTGCTCCCCGTACCCGCTCCTACGTGCTCCCGAGCTTCTTCGGGGTCTTCTTCGTGACGGTAGCGCTGATCGGCCTCGCCTACGTGGCCCTCAACGCTGTCGGGCGTATCGGCGATCGGTCCGCCGGTTCTGCGGCAGGGCTCGCCCCCACCGCCACCGTCCCTCCGCCATCGCCGCTTCCCACGGCAACCACCGGGCCTGCACCAACGCTTACGCTACCCACCCGCGCTCCTACCGCCCTCGCCGTAACACCTTCCACCGGTGTTGCTGGCGGTGCCCCCACCGCCGGCCCGAGCGCGACGCCTGCCGCGCCGATCGTGCTTGAGGTTACCATCCCCAATAGTCGGGGCAACGAGAACTCCTGGGTGCGTGTGCAGACCGACGGTATCGTGGCGTTTGAGGGTATTATGCGCGCTGGCGAGAAGCTCGTCTTCGAAGCTCAGCGCCGGGTCCTCATTCGCGCCGGTAACCCCCCCGACGTTTTTGTGACGGTGAACGGCCTCCAGCAGGGTGCCCTGGGCCAGAACCCCGGTCAGCCCGTGAACTGGCCCTGGCCGCCGAACTGATGCTTCGCCCGCTCGCCGGGTGCACCCGCCACGAGACCGAAGAGTGCTATGCCAGCAGAAAATAGCTTCGATATCGTCTCCGAGTTCGACCACCAGGAGCTCGTCAACGCGGTCGATCAGGCCACTCGCGAGATTCAGACGCGCTTCGACCTGAAAGATACCAGAACGACCCTGGAGCTGAGCAAGTCCGAACTCGTGATCACAACCGACAGCGAGCTCAGCCTGCGCAGTGTCCGTGATATCCTCGAGACGAAGGCCCTGCGCCGCCAGCTCTCGCTCAAGATCTTCGCCTATGGCCCCCCTGAGGATACCAGCGGGGGCCGCGTGCGCCAGGTAGTGACCCTTCGACGTGGGATCGACTCCGAGCTCGCCAAGAAGATCGCTCGCATGGTGCGCGAGCGCTTCCCCAGGCTCCAGCCCCGCATCCAGGGCGATACCCTGCGCGTGGCCTCCAAAAGCCGCGATGAGCTTCAGGCCGTGATCGCGTACCTGCGAGAGCAGGAGGCGACCATCGAGGTGCCGCTGCAGTTTACGAACTACCGGTAGGGGGCCAGGCTGGAGACAGGAGCGCTGTTTTCTCATCGGGCCGTACAGGTCCTTGCTGGTGCGCTGCTGCTCCTGGTTGCTCTCGGCGGGGTGCTCGCCTGGCAGCCTGGCTCGGGCCAGCGCGCCCTCGATGCCGCCCGCGCTCGCTGGCTCGCCAACCCCGCCGACCATTACCGCATGGTCGTTCGCATGAAGGGTTGGGGCGGCTGCACGCAGGACGCCGTGGTGCGCCACGAGTGGGTGACGGATGTGGCCGAGAACACGTGCCGCTACTTCAGCCCCCGCACCGTTACCGGCCTCTTCCGCGAGATCGAGCGTTTCCTGAGCGCGCCTGAGATCGGCGCCAGCTGCCGCCGAGGGATTGCAGGCCGCGATTGCGCCTGCTTCGCACCCTACCGCGTGAACGTCCGCTATCATCCGCAGCTCGGCTACCCCGAAGAGGTCATCGTGACGCTCGATGGCTACGCGCCAAACCGGGCCCACCTGCACTACTGGCGCTACTTGCTGCGCCACGGCCGTGAGCCCGCCTGTGGCGGCCCCGTCGAGCCCGGTGGTCGCCACCTTGTCGTTGAGCGTTTTGAGGCCCTGCCCTGAGTGTCTCCCGCCCGATGATGCAAGCGTCTCTGGTTTCAAAGCGCCGTGTGTTTCCAATGCGTATCGCTAAAGGCCCATGAAATATCACATTGTCACCCTTGGTTGCCCGAAGAACGCCGTCGACAGCGAGGGCATGGACGGAATTCTTGCCAGCGCCGGCCATACGCCCGCCTCCAGCGCCGACGACGCCGATGTGATTATCGTCAATACCTGTAGCTTCATCGCCTCGGCCCGCGATGAGACCCTCGCCGTCCTCCGCAGCCTCGGCGCTGAGAAGCGCGCCGACCAGCAACTGATCGCCGCCGGTTGCATGGCCCAGTCTCACGGCGAGCTCGTCGCTGCGGTCCCCGGAGTCGATACGATCCTCTCCACTCAGCAGTGGATGCGCATCGGTGAACTCGTTGGCTCGCGCACTACTGCCGACGGCAAGGCGTTGCCCGTCATCGGCCTGGCCCCTGCTGGCAAGGCGGCGCCAGCTGCGCGGAAGGATCGTCCGCTCATCGATCTGGCCCCGGTGGCAACGCCGGCGCCGTCCGCTTCCGGGCTTCAGTCCTCAGCCCACGGCCCGCAGTCCGCCAACACAGGCTACGCCGACTGGCGCACCGCCCAGATCCGCCGCACGAGCAACACGCCATCGGCTTACCTCAAGATCTCCGATGGCTGCAACCTGCATTGCGCCTTCTGTACCATCCCTGGCTTTAAGGGCGCGATGGCCTCCAAGCCCGTCGGCGCCGTGCTCGCCGAGGCCCGCGAGCTCGTCGCCCGGGGTGTGCGCGAGATCGTGCTCGTCGCCCAGCATCTCACCGATTATGGCCGCGACCTCGGTCTTCGCGATGGACTCGCCACGCTGCTCGACGAGCTCTGCCAGTTGCTCCCTGCCGATGTCTGGGTGCGCCTGATGTACGCCTACCCCCACGGTATCTCCGAGCGCCTGATCAGCGTGATGGCCTCCCGCCCGCAGATCGTCAAGTACCTCGATATGCCGCTGCAGCACGCCCATCCGGCAACACTGCGCCGGATGCGCCGCCCCCCCGATACCGACCGCACCCGCGCTCTCCTGCACGATCTACGTGCCGCGATGCCCGAGATCGCCCTTCGATCCACGTTTATTGTCGGCTTTCCGGGTGAGACCACTGAGGAGTTCCGGGCGCTGCTCGCCTTCCTCGAGGAGGTTCAGCTTGATCGCGTGGGTGCCTTCCGCTACTCTCAGGAGCCCGGCACCCACGCTGCCACCCTGCCCGACCAGGTGCGCCCTCAGGTAATTGAGCGTCGCTGGCACGAGCTCATGCAGCTGCAGCAACGCGTGAGCCGCGCCCGCAACCGCCGCTGGCTCGGTCGCGAGCTCGCTGTGCTCATCGAGTGCCGGGGCCAATCCTCCGATGGCCGGCCGCTCGCTGTGGGCCGATCCTTCCGTGATGCGCCGGAGATCGATGGGCAGGTCTTCGTCTGGGGCGATCCACCCGTAGGCACGATCGTTCCCGTGCGGATCAGCGAAGCCACCGACTATGACCTCTGGGGAACGTTAGGGTGATGCCAGGACCGTTCGCAGCTACCAGCTCGTGCCGGTCTTACTACTCCGGCCTCTTCTCCCGTGTGCGTTCAGGGGCAGACAGAACCCATGTTCGATCAGTGTTTTGCCGCATCCCGATAGGCTGCGTCTCCCTCTCCCGCTCTGGGAACGGAGATTTGTCTTCGAACAGTACCGGACCCCTATGCACCACGCCACGCAGGCGCAGGCCCACCAGCGAGTAAGCTGGGGCATGGTGCATAGGGGCAAACGAGCGCAGGGGGGTGGAAAGGGGGTAACGACCGTCGTACCGGCCAGCGCCGATCATCGCAACGGCGGGCCGCAGGCAGGGGCTAGGCGTTGCCAGTACGCGCCTGGATCACCTTCTGCAGACGCTGCAACTCGGCAGGATTGTTGCGGGCCAGGTAATCCACCATATACTCGATGGCCGTGTCGCTGTAGTCGTCCAGCAGACCATCGAGTACCTGGCGCACCACCATCTGCACGAAGTCGCCCTCCGAGATCGCCGGCGTGTAGACGTACGCCAGACCCTCGCGGTGGCGGTTGAGAACGCCCTTCTCGGCCAGACGGCTCATCGTGGTCATCACCGTCGTGTAGGCGATCTCGCGCTCCTGGGAGAGACGACGATGCACTTTCTTGACGGTGCTTCGCTCTTCCTGCCAGAGGATCTGCATGATCTCTGTCTCAAGCGGGCCAAGCACCTTGACCAGGCCATCCTTCGTCGGGCTGAAACGGAAGCGCATGTTGAGCGGCATGACGGCACTCCTTACGTCTGGACGTCGCGGGCTGCGTCTGAAGGCGGGTGAAGCGGGGGTGGCGCCGCGTCGGGATAACGCCCTCCTCGCTCCTACCGCCTTACATATGGGGGAGTGTACTAGCCGCACCCCGCAGCCACAATCCATGCAGGTTACGCAAGCATTACAACCAGCATGGCTTCGATTTAGCGCTTCCAGAAGCGATAATTACTATGGCTGTTCGTACTACATACAACGCGAACTGTAAGCCCTTTCTCTGATAAACCAATGACAAAACCTGAAAGCCACCTGGCGATCCAGCAGGCCATGCGCGCCGCCTTCCCCCAGGCCGAGGAGCGGGTCGCCCGCTTCTACCAGATGCAGGAGTACCACCTCGGCTGGCGCAACGAGGACCTTACGCCGGGCGAGGCCGACCCGGGCAAGCTCATCCGCCCCCAACTCGTGCTGCTCGCCACCCAGGCCGCCGGTGGCGATCCGGCTCAGGCCCTGCCGCTGGCCGCTGGCGTGCAACTCCTCCACGATTTCACCCTTATCCACGACGATATCGAGGACCAGAGCGATACCCGTCGTGGCCGCCGAACGCTGTGGTCGCTCTGGGGCCTCGCGCAGGGAATTAACGCTGGCGATGGCATGTTCGTGATCGCCCATCTGGCGATTCACCGGCTCAGCGCCACGGGCCTCCCTCCCGAGCGAGTGTTGACGGTGCTCCGCCGCTTCGACGAGGTGATCCTGCACGTCTGCGAGGGCCAGTTCCTCGACCTGAGCTTCGAGGGCGATCTTTCGATCGCGCCCACGGATTACCTGGCGATGATCGGCCGAAAGACGGCCGCCCTCGTCGCTGGCGCGTGCGAGCTTGGCGCCCTGGCCGCTGGCGCCCCCCCCACGACGGCCACAGCCCTTGCCGACTTCGGCCGCAGTGTGGGCCTGGCATTCCAGATCGAGGACGATATCCTCGGCATCTGGGGCGATCCTGAGGTAACGGGCAAGCCCCGCGCTGCCGACCTCTACCGCCGCAAGGTGAGCCTGCCGGTGGTTCATGCCCTCGCCAGTAGCCCCGAACGCGAGGAACTGGCCCGCCTCTATACCGGCGCCCCCATGGACGACGAGATGGTAGCGCGCGCCCTCGCTATCCTCGATGCCTGCGACTCACGCGCCTACTGCGCCACGGTGGCCGCTGAGCACCATGCGGCCGCCTTCGCCGCCCTCGACCGGGTTCCCACACCGAGCCCCACTGCGGCCCGGGCCCGCGACCAGCTACGCGCCCTCGCCGAGGCGCTCATCGGCCGCCAGGCGTGAGCACTCGCCAGCGGCTGTGCCTCCTGAGCGGTGAGTACCCGCCCCGGCCGGGCGGTGTGGGCGATTATACCCACCAGCTTGCCCTTGCATTACGCGGCCGTGGTCACGAGGTGGCCGTTCTAACAATTCAGGATGGCCACCTCGTGAGCTGCGCCCCCCCTCCGGGCGCGCCCTCAGAGGCCGAATTCGCCCACCCTGTACCCGGTGCCCGCCCCGGCCTCGACTGGTCGCCCCGCTGCTGGCCTGCGGTGATTGCCGCCATCGACGGGTTGCGCCCCACCTGGCTCCATATTCAATACCAGACCGGCGCGTACGCCATGCGCCCTGGGGTCAATCTTCTGCCCTGGCGCCTGCGCTCCCTGCCTGCCCGCCCACGGATCGCCGTCACCTTCCACGATCTGCTGCGACCCTACCTCTTCCCAAAGGCAGGCCCGGTGCGCGGCTGGGTGAACCGCCGTCTCGCTGTTGATGCCGATACCGTCGTGGCCACCAACGACGCCGACGCCGCAGAGCTGCGCCGAACCCTCCCTGCCGCACGCCCGCCCGTCGTCATCCCCATCGGCTCAAACATTGTGGTCAGCCCACCGCACCCGTACAGCCGCGCCGCGTGGCGCGAGCGCGCGGGAGCCTCCCCGGGCGAACTCCTTGTCGCCTATTTCGGCCTGCTCTCGCCCTCCAAAGGCGCCGACCTGCTTGTGGAGGCCCTCGCGTTGCTAAAGCGCCCCTGGCGCCTGCTGATCATCGGCGGCGCTGCGACCGCCCCCCAGGACCAGGCCTACGCAGCCGCGCTGCGCGCTCGAATCGACGCCCTGGGCCTCGCCTCCCGCACCTCCACCACGGGCCACGTGGCCGCAGCTGAGGTCTCGGCATGGCTCCTCGCCGCTGACTGTGTGGCCCTCCCATTCACCGACGGCGCCTCGTTTCGCCGGGGGAGCTTGCTCGCCGCCCTCGCCCACGGCTGCCCGGTGATCACGACTGAGCCCCCCGACTCAGTGACCCGTGGGATGCTCACCGACACGGCGGTGCTCGTACCGCCCGGCGATCGCGCCGCGCTTCTGGCTGCCCTGGAGCGCCTCGCCACCGATGGGGCGCTGCGCGCCACCCTGGCCGCTGCCGGGCCAACCCTCACAGCCCGATTCTCCTGGGAGATGATCGCTGCACAGCACGAGGCACTCTACAACACACCCGCGCCCATCCGGGGCCATCCGTGACAGGCGCTCCCTTTGGCCCCCTCCCCCATGCTGGGTTTAAGGGCGAACAGAACTGGCCGACTGACAAGGGATGCTCCCCGTTGGGACGCGCTGCTGGCCCTCACCCCCGCCCGGGCGGGGCCAGGCTCCCTCTTTCACGGAGCAGGGCCGAGCGTGATGGGCATCCCGAAGAGTGTGACGCACGCCCCCGCGAAAGCGGGGGTATACGCGGGGGTAGACTCGCCGGCGTCACTTTCTGGACGCCCGCATGCGCGGGCGTGACACAAGCGGGCGTGACACAAGCATGCCGGGGTGTCGTTCCCGCGCAAGCGGGAACCCAGCGCACGCGAGAACCCAGCCCCCCGCGAAAGCGGGAGTAAGGGCCAGAGCGTTGCAACAGCTCTGTCTGCTACCCGGCCACCCATTTGCCCCCCGCGCCGCTGCAGGCTATAATGGCCGCCGAGCGCCCAGGAAGGCGCCTGTTGGCGTTTGCCTGCGAACACCTGCCGGCGATTACGTTTATCCCGGTACAACGATCTCCCACCAGGAAGGAAAGGTTTGCGACTGCCGAGCAGCGATATACGGCGCATCCTTGCCCTCGCTCTCCTCGCCGGGCTGGGGCTTGGCACGCTCATCTACGGCTTCGTGCGCCTCGTCGAGGGTGCTCCACCTGTCTCGCTTGCTCGCGGTCTCCCCGTAGCATTGCTGATCGGCCTGCTGGTGGGCCTGGCCTTCTGTGTGGCCGTGAAGCTCGCGCTCCGCCAGGCCGCCTACGATCTCCACAACCACGCAGTTGCCCTGACTGAAACTCAGCTTCCGCTGCCCGTCCCGATCGGTGGCGATGAAGTCGTCTACATGCGCGAGACGCTCAGCCAGGCCCTGGCCTACGTCCCGCGCCCCGAGGATCTGCCGTTCCTCGCGCGGGAGCTTGGCGCCGCGTCCGGGGCTCAGGGCGCGCTCGTCGCGGCAGCCGAGTGCATCGCGCGGCACCTCCCGATCGATGGGGCGACGCTCCTGGTTCTCGATGGCGAGCTATCGGCGCTCACCCCTGTGGCAGCCTGGGGTACGGCCCACCTCCCACCTGCGCTCACACTGGATCTGGAGACAACGTCGCTCGGCCGGGCACTCATCGAGCGCCGGCTAACGACGTACAGCGGCCACCAGGTGCGTACCATCCTGCCCCTCCAGCCCGGGCCTGCGACGATCACGCTGTTCTGCCTACCGCAGATCGTCAATGGGCAGCCCTTTGGCACCCTCTGCCTGCTCGCTCCCGGCGAGGATGTGCGTCTGAGCGAGGAACAGCGGGAGTTTGCCCAGGCTGCCGCCGACCTGTTGATTCTGGGTGTGCAGAGTAGCATCCACCGGCGCTTGCTCGAGCGGGAGACTCAGCGCCTGATCGCCTTTGAGCAACTCGGAAGCCTGCTGGCTGGCAGCGCCAGGCTCGACCGGGCGCTCGAACAGGTCCTCCGCGTCGCCGCCCGTGTCACCAGTTCGGAGCACGGCTCACTGCTCCTGCTTGAGCCCGATGAGCGGAGCGTGCGCTACCGCGTAACACTCAAGCAGGGTGATGTGCTCCCACTCAATGTGACGGTCGGGCCGATCCTGCGGCACGGCCTCGCAGGGTGGGCCCTCCGCGAGCGCCGCGCCGACATCATCGAGGATACCGAGCGCGACTCGCGCTGGCTTCCCGTGCCCGGCCTCGGCGACATGCGCTCTGTGCTGGTTGTCCCACTGCTCTACGGCGAGCGTGCGCTCGGGGTGCTCACCCTTGCCGACCCGACACCTCGCCATTACAGCCGCCGCAGCCTGGCGATTACCACCGCGCTTGCGGCCTACGCCGTGACGATCCTCGCCCGCGACCAGTACGAGGAGGTGGTGGCCCCCGGCAGCGTGGCCCTCGCCCGCCGGCTCTTCGAGGATCACGTGGCGCCCGCCGGGCTGAGCGAGCTCATCGCCGACTCAGCCGCGCTTGATCGTACGCTGAGCCCCCGCTCGCGCGAGGTGGTCGCGCTCTTCGTGGGGGTGCGTGGGCTTGACCGCCACGCCGAGCACCTTCCGGCCGAGCAGCTGATTGCTGAGGTGCTCACCCCGTTCAGTAACGAACTGGCCGCGGTGGTCTACGAACAGCAGGGCTATCTCGCCCAGCGCGATGATGGCGGCGCCCTGGTGCTGTTCGGCTACCCGTTGGGTCAAGCCGACGTGCGGGCAGCAGCCTTGCGCGCCGGCCAGGGTGTGCTCGGCCTGGCGCGCAGGCTCCGTGGGCGCTGGCGCGCCAGGTTCGGGCTGGATCTCGGGCTCAGTGCCGGGATGGCTGCCGGCCAGCTCGTTGCCGGTGTCGTTGGCGGAGAGAACTACCACGATCTCGCCCTGCTGGGGCCGGTGATCCGCGAGGCCACGCGCCTCCAACGGCTCGCCCGCACCGACGAGATCTTGATCACCGATGCGCTCGCCGCGAGCCCTGGCGCCGAGAGCGTGCAGCCGCTCGCGCCGCTCGCCAACGACGATCCCGAAACGACCCGGTCGATCTACCGCCTTCTGGCGGGTCGAGGATAACACGATGGCTAATCACCAGACGATCGAGCACTCGCTTGTTGAGATGCGCACTGCCCCGCTGCTGCGCATCGCCTCCGCAATCGAGACGGCCGCCACGCTCGATGAACTGCTCATGCTCGGCCTGAATGAGTTCGTCCAGTTGCTCGATCAGGTCAACGCGGGGGTTGTGCTCCTGGGCGATGATGAAGCGACCGCCCACCTGGTGAGCACGGCGCCCCCACGGGTGAACCTCCCGCCACCTTTCCCGCTCGCCGAAACAACGGTGCTGAAGCAGGTGGTGGCGGAGCGGACTGTCGCCCAGGTGGCCGATGTAGCTACGCTGCTCGGGCCTCAGGCCCGCGAGGTGACCCGCAGCTTCGCCGAGGCCTTGAGCGCCGAGCAGATCCGCTCGCTCCTGCTGCTTCCGCTCGTCGCGCAGGATCGCTGTATCGGCGTGCTGATCTTCGGGGCCACCGGGGCACCACGTCACTTCAGTGACAGTGAGGTAGCCCAGGCACGGCTTATGGCAAGCCAGCTTGCGGCGGCGATCACCTCGTTTCGCATCACCGAGAAGGCCCAGCGCCGCAATGCCGAGCTCGCCACTCTGAACGATATCGCCGCCGCCGTCGCGTCCTCCCTCGATACTCGCGAGGTCTACCATCTGGTGATGGAAAAGATCAACGAGTACTTTCGGGTCGATGCCGGCTCACTGCTGATGCTCGATGAGGACGCCGACGAGCTCGTCTTCGTGATGACCCTGGAGGCCGGCGAGGAAAAGCTCTTTGGTGTACGTATCCCGCGCGGCCAGGGGATCGTCTGGAGTGTCGCCGAGTCGCAGCGCTACGATATCGTGAACGATGTCCACAGCGACCCGCGCTTCCTCCGCGATGTGAGCGACTCGGTTGGCTACGAGGTGAAGACGATCCTCTGCGTACCGATCCTCGTCAAGGGCCGCACCATCGGGGTGATCGAACTTCTGAACAAACGCGATGGGCTCTTCACCGAGGAGGAGGCCCAGCGCTTGATGCGTATGGCCGCCACCATCGGCGTTGCGATCGAGAACGCCCGGCTCTTCCAGACCGTCACTACCGTGCGCGATCGCTTTGAGGCTATCCTGAATTCTACCAACGACGGCATTCTGATGGCCGATATGCGCGGCGTGGTAGTCACCGCGAACCCCGAGGCCAGCAGTCTGTTGCAGGCCAGCCGCGAGGCGCTGATCGGCCGGCGCCTCGAGACGCTGCTCAGCGAGTTGAAGGCCCGTGCGAGCGCGATTAGCGCGCCCTCCTGGCTCAACGATGGGAGCAACGACGAAGCCGTGGTGGAACTGGAGTTCGGCGGCGCCCAGCGGCGCTTCATCCGCCACTATATGCTCCCCGTCCGCGAGACGAGCGGCGCCGAGATCGGCCGCCTCGCCCTTTTCCAGGATATCTCCAAGGAGCGCGAGCTCGCCCAGCTCCGCGAGGACTATACCGGCATGCTCGTACACGATCTGCGGGCCCCGCTCACCGCGATCATGAACGGGATCATGATGGTCAAGCGGGGGCTCGGCGGCCCGATCTCTGAGCAGCAGCAGGAGTTGCTCGGGATTGCCCACCAGGGCAGCCAGACGATGCTGGAGATGGTCAATACGCTGCTCGATATCTCCAAGATGGAGGAGGGCCGCCTGACCCTCGACACCGAGCCGCTCTCGCCCTACGCCCTGGTGGACCAGACCCTCGACCGCCTGCGGGTCTCCGCGCAGGACCAGCGCGTGAAGCTCGTCCAGGAACTGGCCGTGGGCTTGCCGCTGATCGAGGCCGATCGCGAGAAGCTGGTGCGCGTGCTCCAGAACCTCCTCGACAATGCGATCAAGTTCTCGCCCCAGGGTGGCGTGGTCACGCTTGGCGCGGCGGCTGTGCGACGAGCTCCTTCTGGAAAAGTGGACCAATTGCGGGTGCCGTTGCGGTTGCCGGAGCTGCGCCCCGGTGATTGGTTGCTCTTCTGGGTGCGCGACCAGGGCCCGGGCATCCCCCAGCAATTCCACGAGCGGATTTTTGAGAAGTTCGGCCAGGTGCGCAGCGGGCGCAAAGTCCGTGGGACGGGCCTTGGATTAACATTTTGTAAACTAGCGGTCGAAGCCCACGGTGGTACCATCTGGCTGCAGAGCGCCGAGGGGGCCGGTAGCACCTTTGCTTTAGCGCTTCCCCTTGCCCCGGAGCCGCAACAGCGCCGGCGGTAAGCCCGCCGCCAGGGGCAGGCTGCGAAAGGAGACACAAAACACTTTACACTATTCTTATCACAATATTGTTAGACAAGACGTTTGTGTTAGCGCAGGCAAATGACCTATAATGGGCCAGACACAGCTCATGATTCCTACGATGTGTAAGCTTGCGCGCGCCGCTCCCCTACGCCGGTGGGCTCGCTGCGCCAGCCCGTTGCACGACGTAGTTGGCGCGGGGCGGCACGGCCTCGATGCCGCCGGTCGGCGTGGTCGCTTCCATCGGTAGCTCAGGCGCCCCAGGCGGATAGGTATCGATGCGCCAGCTCGTCACGACATATCGCTCCCAGCTCAAGTATACCGTCATCGGCCCGTATTTGGGCCTGATGATCCTGGTGATGCTGGTGGGCTCTTTCATCGCGATCACGCTGGTGGCCGATAGCTGGCAGGAGCGCTTCAATAACCAGTTGGGCCAGGTGGCACGGAACTTTACGGAGTCCTTTGCCCAGCGCGAGATCGGCAATATCAACTACCTCGGTCAGATCACCTTTACGGCCCCCAACGCCGAGACGGGCGCTCCCGCTGTGCCACAGGCTATGCGGGAGCGCGATGTGGAGGGCCTTGAACTGGCACTCCGTGGCCTCTGGCAGCTCGGCCTGGCGAACGAGAACGTGAAACCCGACCGGTTGATCGTTTTTGATCCGCAAGGCCAGGCCCTCGCCGATTGGGCACGTACCCCCGATAACCCGAGCGAACCCACGCGCTACATCGGCACCTCCCTCGCCGGTATCCCGCTAGTGGAGAATGTGCTGCGGGGCGAGAGCACGCCGATCGGCGCGAGCGAGGAGCTCGGCGATAAGTTCAGCGGCTTGATCGCCTTCCGCAACGCTGAGGGGCAGGACGTCATCCATTTCTTCACGGTTGCACCGGTCTATGTGACCGACGCCGAGACCGAGGAAGAGATCCTTGTCGGCGGGTTGCTCGTGGCCCAGCGCCTCGACGCACTACTCGCCGATCTGCAGAGCCGTAGCCAGTCGGCGATCAGCACGCTCTATGATGTGAGCGGGATCGCGCTCGCCTCGAGCGCCCCGGGCGTCGAGCTGACGACTCTCGACTTGAGCGACGAGCTCCTGGCGCAGATCGCGGCCCTCAACTCGCCTGGCGCGCGGGCCACCGCGAACCCTGCCAGCGCCAATCGCCGCCTCACCGAAGGTGATGACCCCTGCATTGATATTGGGAACCTTTCGGGGCGGCTGGTCTCGCCGGTGCAAAACGTCGGCCTCCCCTCCTGCTCGGTCAATACCGTCGAAGAGCTCGCCGGCCGGCAGTACCAACTCGTCTATGCGCCTCTGCTCATCCGCGGGGTGCAGTCGGGCTATTTTCACATTGGTCTCCCCACCGATTTCGTTGTCAGCGCATGGTCCTCCAGCCGCAACGCGGTGCTCGGCGTGACGGCTGCCCTCGCACTGGCGGCCGTGCTCGTGGGTCTCGGGGTCGCCCGGAGGATCGGCAAGCCTCTCCAGAACCTGGTCGAGACGGCCGAGGCCGTCACTGCGGGTGATCTGGAGCGCCGAAGCGAGGTGACGGAGCAGAACGAACTGGGCCGGCTCTCGGTGGCCTTCAACCAGATGACGGAGCACCTGCTGCGGCTCTACACCACGAGCCGTGAGCTGAACCGCACTATCGATGTGGACGAGGTGCTCGAGGTGGCTACGAAGGCCGCCGGCGCCTTCGTGCCTGGCAGCGAAGCGATCGCCTTGCTGGAGGGCGCCGAGGGCTTCAGCTACCGTGCTCGCCGTACCGCGAGCGACGTGCAGCTTCCCGATGTGCGCATCCCCCACGACGACTCGCTCCTCGCCGGCTTCGCCAACCGCGATCCGCAGCAGGCACAGTTGCAGCCAATCGCCACCACGCTGCGCCAGGCGGGCCTGCAAACGGCCTACGCCGCGCCGATTTTTCGCCAGCATCAACTCGCCGGGGTGCTGATCTTCGCCCACCCTGAGCCTGAGGCCTTTAGTGAGGCCAATGTGCAGAGCCTTGAGGCGATCGCCAACATGGCGGTGACGGTGCTCTCTAACGCGGTGCTCTACAGCCAGGTGCAGCGCGACGCCAAACAGCGCCAGGCAATCCTTTCCTCCATCGGCGATGGGGTGGTCGTCTGCGACGATAAGGGCCGGATTGTGCAGCTAAACCACGCCGCCGAACAGATTCTCGATCTGCCCAGGTGGCAGCAGGATCGGCCCCGCTTCGACGATCTGCCGCTGGAGGCCGTGGCCCAGGTGCGCGAGATCTTCGGGCGCAGCGGCACTCAGTACCGCCTCGGCGACCGCTTCATCACGCTTACGCGGGCACCGATCATCTCCGAGGATGGCACGGCCGCCGGTGAGGTGATTGTGCTCCACGATATCACCGAGGCCGTGGCCGTGGATCGCGCGAAGACCGACTTTATCGCCACGATCTCCCACGAATTGCGCACACCGCTCACGGTGATCCGTGGCTTCACCGAACTGCTTCTGCGCGGCACCGGTGGCGAGAAGCTCTCGAACGATCAGGCCGAACTGCTCGATCAGGTGCGTGCCCGCGCCGTCGATATGACTGATATGGTCAACAACGCGATCCTGATCGCCGATATTGAGTCGGGCCAGCTGAAGACGGAGATGCAGCCCCAGGATCTGGAGATGATCCTGAATATGGCCCTGGCCAATCTGCGGCCCAGCTTTGAGCAAAAGCGCCTGAGCGTCACGATCGATATTCCAGCCGATCTGCCACCCGTCGCCGGTGACCGCGAGCAACTCAAGCGCGCCCTCTACCAACTGCTCGACAACGCCCGTCGCTATACCGAGGAGGGTGGCGTGACGGTACGCGCCAGGGCCGAGAGTGGCCAGGTGCAGGTCGATATTGTCGATACCGGGCCGGGGATTGCCCCTGAGGTGTTGCCCCGGCTCTTCCAGCGTTTCCAGCGTATCGAGGGCAACAACTCGGCCCAGCGTGGCGGCGGCCTCGGCCTCGCCATTACGCGCCAGCTGATCGAACGCCAGGGTGGGAGCGTTCGCGTTAGCAGTACCCCGGGCCACGGCAGTACGTTTAGCATCATCCTCCAGCAGGCCAATGAGCACACCCTCGCCGTCGCCCAATCGAACCACTCAGCGACGCCGTGACGGGCTCGTCCCGCTCGTGCTGCTCGCCCTGCTGCTCGCGCTGTGCCCGATCGGCTGCGTCGCCGAGGTCGCGCTGCGCCTGGTGATGCCCGAGAATGACCCGTTTAAGGATGTGAGTTCCTCCTCCGGGCTCGGCGCTTACCGCCCCTTCCCGCCCGGGATTAGCTTCGCTGCCGTAGACCCGGAACTCGGCAACCTGCAGCAGACGGAGGCGGCCCGCCGCACGCAGGCCCCCGCCGGAATTGCCGGCGCCGTCACGGTTGCACCCGTCGCCCAGGTAGCGCCCCCCGTCGCCGTAACCGTCCCACCCACACCAACCAGCACTGTGCCGCCCACGCCACGGCCTACGGTTACCCCGGCGCCAATCTCTAGCCCGGTGGCTGGCGGGCAACGTGCCTCCCCTACGCCTACCAGCGTGGTGATCGTGCCCGGGACCACGGCAACCCCTGCCCCCACCCAGACGCCCACCCGCACGCCGACTCTCACCGCGACACCGTCCCGCGAGAGCGGGACGGCCACGCCCAGCGCGACGATCCCACCAGCACCCGTTCCGCCCACCGCACCAGCAAGCCCCGCGCCCACCACAACTAACCTGCCCACGGCGACGACGCTCCCTACCGCGACCGAACTGCCCACTCGCACGCCCACTCTGCGCCCGAGCGCTACGCCGACCGACGTGCCGATCGTGCCGACACCCACCGCGACCCTGCTGCCCGCC
>SFCB01000253.1 GCA_004367505.1 Chloroflexi bacterium OHK40
GGCTTCGCCCTCCCCGAGTCCATCCTCGATGCCCAACCGCTAAGGTTGGAACAGCACTAGCGAAACTCGTGGGCTCCCACGTCCTCGCGGTAGGTGCGGCCCGGAAAACGGATGCGCTCAGCGTTCAGCAGCGCCCGCCCCCGTGCCCCCGCCAGCGTCGCCCCGAGCGCCACCACGGTGACCACGTGTCCGCCGGTCACGGTGATTGCGGGCTGACCCTGGTGGGCGCCCATGATCAGCGCGGCCAGCCCACCGCCGCTGCGCGCAGCCGGGGTATAGCGGAGGCCACCTGGGTTGTGCGTCTGGTCGTGGAACACCAGCACGCCCTCGTCCACATCGCCGAGGCCCTGGAGCGCCGCCCCCACCGGGAAGTGGTGCGGATAGCCCTGGGCAACCAGCCCGATCGCGACGCTTGCCTCGTCGCGCCAGCGCAGTGGCGGCACCTGGCCAAGCCGCCGCGTGATCGCGGCCTCGATCAGCGGCAGCAGGTCGTCCTCCAGGCGCGGCAGCACCGCCTGGGCCTCCATGTCGCGCAGGCCGCAGCGCAGCCCCGTCACCCGTGGCCCGTGCTCGGTCACGACGCAATCGACGCCGAGAAAGCCCCAGTAGGGCAGGCGCTCCCGCTCCAGCGCTCGGACGAGCGGCAGGATCAGCCGGGTGTGCAGGTAGTCGCCGAGTTTGCGCGCGTAGGTGGAGTTGCCAGTCACGGCCCCCATCCCGGGGGCGTAGGGGCTGTCGGGCGTAGGTCCGAGCCGATCGTACAGACGCACGGGCAGCATTGGCAGGGCAGTGCTGCCATCGGTTAGCGCCGAGAAGCCGATGATCAGGCCCGGCAGGTACTCTTCGATCACCACACCAGCCGCGCCCGCCGGCATGGCCCCGAAGCGCGCCCGTAGCGCCTCCAGGGCCGCGTAGCGGTCTTGGTATACCCCCTCGCCATCGGCGGGGCTGTCGGCCTTAATCGCCACCGGCATGGGCTGCGCGGCCAGGTAGCGCTCGGCGGTAGCCAGATCGCCACAGACGCGGCCCCGTGGCACCGGCAAGCCGCTCCGCTCGATCAGCGCCCGGGCAAAGCAGCGGCTGTGCTCGATCAGCGCCGCGCGGGCAGCCGGCCCGCAGACGCCGATGTGCATGGCTACTACTTCGTCAACGAGCCCGGCGGCCAGCGAGGCCGTGTCGGCGGGGACGATCAGCTCTACGCCCTCGGCAAAGGCCCAGCGGGCCACCGCCGCCGCGTCGCCCGGGTCCAGATCGACCTGGGGCGCGAGCAGCGCCGCGCCCCCATTCCCCGGCGCCACCAGCACATCGGCGCCCGGGCTGCTGAAGAGCTTCCAGACGAGCGCGTGGGCGCGCCCGTCGGCGCCGAGCACAAGCAGTTTCATCGCCGGGCGGCCGCAGTGATCAGGTTGCGGAGCAGCATGGCGTTGGTCATTGGCCCCGTTCCGCCCGGTACCGGCGTGATCGCGCCCGCCACCTCGACCACGGCGCCAAACTCCACGTCGCCCACCAGGGCGCCATCCTCACGCACGTTGGTACCAAAGTCCACTACGACGGCGCCGGGGCGGATCATCGCGGCGGTGACAAGGCCGGGGCGGCCCGCCGCCACACAAACCAACTCACACTCCCGCAGCACCGCTCCGAGATCGGCCGTGCGTGAGTGGCACACCGTGACGGTCGCATCGGCCAGGGTGAGCAACTGGGCCATCGGCCGGCCAACGATTGCGCTGCGCCCGACCACGGCGGCGCGCATCCCCCGCGGATCTATGCCGTACCGTCGTAGCAACTCCATCCCGCCGGCCGGGGTGTTCGGCACGAGGGCCGGGCGCCCCTGCGCCAGCAGCCCGGCGTTGATCGGATGCACGCCGTCTACATCCTTCCGGTGATCGAGGGCCATCACCGCCGCCGCCGTATCCAGGTGGGCCGGCAATGGCAGCTGGATCAGCACACCATCGACGGCCGGATCGCCGTTGAGCGCCGCGATGACGGCCTGAAGGGTGGCGTCGCTCGTGTCCGGTGGGAGCAACTCCACCCGAAAGGCCGCGCCCGCAGCTTCGCAGAGCTTCCCGATCGTGCGTACATAGCGGGAGGATGCGGGATCGCCCTCAACCTGGACCACCGCTAACCCGGGTGCGCGGCCGAGCCGTCCGGCAAGGATGGCAATCTCGTCCCGGGCCACCTCCCGTAGCTCCTGGGCAAGAGCCTTCCCATCAAGAATCGTTGCGGTCATAGAGTCACCAACGGGCTGCTGGGAGCCGGGACGATGCCCCGGCCGGGAGTCGTGGCACGGCGGCGATCATGTGGCCTACTGGTTGAGCCGTCCCCGGACGATCTCGACCACCCCGTCGGTCTCCTCACTCAGGCCGACCATCAGGTCTTCGATCCGGGCACGGGTCTGCCGCACGTAGATCTGATCCTCCAGGCCGGCGAGGTTGATCTCCACGTTGAGAATGGCGCTCTGCACCGTCGCTCGGGCGAGCAGCGCGGCCACCCCGATATCGCTGACGATCAGGCGACCAACGCGGGGCGCCAGCGCCGTACAGAGCGGCAGCAAGGCCGCCGCGGCCTGGGCGGTGCGCAACGGCACCTCGGCGGCAAGCCGGGTGACCTGCTGAATAGCGGCCTGACGGCTTGCGGCGTCGGCCTGGGTGGTGCGAGGTAGCTTGTAAGCCGCCGCGAGCCGCGCGAAGACCTCGATATCCTGCTCGGCGAGGGCCTGAAGCTCGCGCCGCAGCGTCTCCGCGCGGTCGTGAATGGCCCGCACCTCTTCCTCGATCTCGGCAAACTGCTTCTTGCCCACGGTCAGCGCGCAGACCATACTGACCAGGCCGGCGGCCATGGCTCCACTCAGGGCCGCCACACTTCCGCCGCCCGGCGTAGGCGCGCTCGAGGCCAGCGCGTCGAGGAATGCGCCGACCGGCTGGGCGTCGAGGGGCTCCGTCATCTCAGCGCTCTCCTTCCGGCGGGGAACGTGCCCGCCGCGATCATTATAGCAGCCTATGCGAACGGCCTGCCCGGAACGTGCTACACTTCTGCCTATGCAGACGCTGATCTTTACAGGACCGGCCGGCACTGCGGCGCTTGCTGCCGGCGCCACGGCCGCCACCGCTGCCGCTCGCGGCAGCCGCACCCTCCTGGCAAGTGTCGGGCCATCCCACGCCCTCGCCAGCCTCACTGGCATCCCTCCTGGCCCCGAGCCCCGGCCCGTCGCCGCCCACCTCGATGCCTGGTGCCTCGATCCGCTGGCCGACCTCTCCGGGATCTGGGCAGCCCTGCGCGGCCCCTCCAGCCAGGGGCCGCCCATCGCCCCCGACGAACTGCCGATCATTCCCGGCAGCGATCTCTTCCTCGCCGTGGCCCGGCTGCGTCAGCTTGCTCAGGGCTACGACCTTGTCTGCGTCGATGCCGGCCCTCCCGACACACTCCTGCGCGCGATGGCCGTGCCCGACACCTTTCGCTGGGCCTTGCGCCTGCTGCTCGGCCTCGACCGTGGCCCCGGCAAGTCGAGCGCCTCGGTGGCCCGCGCGGTCATCCCTACCGGTCTCATCCCGTTCCCCATGGAGTGGACCGGGAACCTTCAGGATGCGCGGGTGCGCCTCGAACAGTTGCGCGATGAGACGCTCGACCCGGCCCGGACGCGGGTGCGCTATGTCCTCCGCGCCGACAGCGCGGCCCTCGCCGAGGCCCGCCTGGCCCTCCCGGCGCTCCAACTCTTCGGCCTGGTGGTTGAGGATGTGGTGGCCGGTCCGCTGCTCGACCCCGACCTCACCCGGGTGGGCCTGGGCGATCTGCTTGCCGAGCAACGCGCGGTGCTGGAACAGGCCGCTACCATCTGGCCGGGCCGACGCCTCCTGGGCCTACCGGCCACCGCAACCCCGGCTGGCGCCGACGCGCTTGCCGCCCTGGGTGCGCGCCTCTACGGCGACCAGCCGCTCACGCCGGAGACATCTCCAGTGCAGCCTATCCGCCTCAGCGGGCCGCCCACACCCGGGGCCGCGATCGACCTGCCGGGCCTGCCGCGTGAGGCCCTCGGCCTCACACTCAGTGGCGACGAACTGATCGTCCGTGCCGGCCCCTACCGCCGCCACCTCCTGCTCCCCGAAGGACTGCGCGGCACCTCGGCGATCAAGGCGACAAGACAGGGTGATACGCTGCTCGTGCAATCACGAAGCTGACGCATTGCCGCATGAGAACCACAGATGCAGCCACCCACGCCGCGCCCACCTCCCCCGGCGGGTCCATGGACGACGGGTCCGTGGAGATCGACGGAGGAACGCAATCCGCTGTGTCCCTGGATGATGCAAGCATCGTGCGGAGGCGGCGTCCCTGGAGAGCATGTTGCATTGATGGAGCATGAGGTCGTTATGTGGAGGCGGCCAGTCTCGCTCAACGGTCGGGTAGCGGTGATTACGGGGAGCACACGGGGGATCGGGCGGGCGATCGCCGAGGCCTATGGCGCGGCAGGGGCCCGGGTGGTCGTCTCATCGTCGCGGGCCACAGCGGTCGAATGCACCGTGGCCGAGTTGCGGGCCCACGGCATCGAGGCCACCGGCATACCGTGCGACGTGAGCGAGCGCGCGCAGGTGCAGGCACTCCTGAGCCATGCCCTCGCCACGTACGGCCAGGTAGATATCTGGGTGAACAACGCGGCGATCGCGGGGCCCTTTGCCTATACGGTGGACGTGCCAGCGGGAGCGTGGGAGCGCGTGATCGCCGTCAACCTCTTCGGCTGCCTCTACGGCTGCACCGCCGTGCTGCCCCATATGATCGAGCGCCGCTACGGGAAACTGATCAACCTCACTGGCGGCGGCTACAAACGGGCCCAGCGCTTCCTCACGGCCTACAGCGCCTCCAAGGCCGGGATCGTGCGCCTCACCGAGGGCCTCGCCCGCGAATATGCCAGCCAGCGCTTCCTCTCCTTCAACGTGCTCGCACCCGGTATTGTGCCCACCGATATGACCAACGACTGGCAGACGATCGGAGCCGCCGCCGAGGCGCTCAAGGCCTTCCCCCGGGTAATGCGGATCTTCGGCACCACCGCCGAGGAGACCGCCGCCCTCGCCCTCTACATGGCCTCACCCGCCACCGACGGCGTCAGCGGTAAAGTCTTCGAGGTGATGCCACGTCCCCGCGCCTTCTGGCGAATCGCGCAGGCCGCTCTAGGCCGACGCTAAGTCAGACCCATCCGTTGGCAAGCTCCGGGCGCGAGGCATCGATACAGGTACGAAATTCGGAGGAAACGATGCCCACCCTCAACGAACGCATCGGCGAGGTCGTCAAGCGCAAGCGTACTCGCGATAGACTCACGCAGGCCGAGCTCGGGAGCCGCATCGGGGTGAGTGGATCGTACATCTCGAGCGTGGAGTCAGGCACAACCGGCGTGCGCATCACGGAATTGGAGGGGCTCGCGGCGGTGTTTCGCACCACCGCGATTGAGCTGATCAATGAGGCCGCCGGAAAGGACGAGTATAAGTTCACCGCGTCGAACCGCGACCGCGACGCCTTCCTCTCGCTCTACGACGGCCTGACGCCCGAGCATAAGAAGCAGGCGCGCAACTTTCTGCTCTTCCTCCGCGAGTTGCAGACCCGACCCGAGGAGGGATCGGCGCCGTCGTAGGGCCACAGCGTGCGGTGGCCCTGCGGCCCAACCGCCCCGACATGCGGTGGCCCTACGGCTCGACTACCACGCTCCCGATCGTCGTCCAGGAGCTCGTATTGCCAGCATTGTCGAGCGTCTGCACCCGAACGAGGTAGCGACCCGGGGCGAGCGGGTCGGTCTTCACGAAGGGCTCCTGTGTGAACCACTCCGCCGTACCCGCCGCGTCTGCGCCGATATACACGCGGTAGCCCGCCACGCCGGAGAGCCCATCGGTCGCGGTCTGCCACGGAACCACGACACTCCCTTGGGCTACCCGCAGTTCGGCGATTGGCGCAGGGGCGGCCGGCGGAGTTACGTCATAGCCGATCGGCCCGTAGCTCGCCAGGGTCTGCCGGCCATCGGGCCCCCAGGCGCGCACCTGCAGGGTGTGCATCCCCTCGCCGGCCTCGGCAAGTTGGGCGTAGCCATCCACCACGCGGGGGAACATGGGCGTATCGGCAGGCAGTTCGGCATTCCAGGCCTGGCTCATGCCGCCCCCACCCCAGGTGATGACGAACTCAACCCGCTGGTCGCTGCGGTACCAACGGCCGGGCTGGGCTTCGCTGCGGAACTGCACCTGCGGATCCTGGAGCGACGCAGCCTGGACGACATCTCCTCCATGCTGATTGCAGCCACCGATCTCGGGGAAGTCGTAGCCCTCGGCGAAGCGCAAGGGGATCGACTGCTTGCCGCTCCAGCCATCGCGGTTCGCGGTAAAGGCCGTGAAGTGCAGGTGCGGCACACCCGGCGAGCCCCGGTCACCTACGAAGCCGAGTGTCTCGCCGGCCTCGTAGTAGCGGCCCCGCTGGGTCTCCACCGCGCGGGCCAGATGGGTGTACATCGTGAAGAAGCCGCCGCCGTGGTTGAGGATGATCGTGCCGCTGGAGCCCTCCCAGGCCCAGATCTCGCCGCCTGCGGCGGCGCGAACCGGCGCGTTGTAGGTCGGGCCATCAACCTGCACAAAATCGAGGGAGTAGCGGTCCCAGGCGTTGTGGGTTCCACAGCCGTAGCCCTGGATGATTTTCCACTGCTCGCCGGGGGGGGTGGGCAGGATCAGGCTTGGGGCCGCGTGTGCGCGCGCGGGCAGCAGCACACTGGCACATCCAAGAAAGAGGGCCAGGAGCCAGCTCGCCGCGCGTAGGGCGCGGCGAGTGGCGCATGCGCTGCAGCATGGCAGCGTCGTGCGCGTACTCGACACAGGTAACCTCCTGGTTCAGCGCCGCGACAGTCGGGGTCGGCGGCGGCGCAGAAGATAGCACAACCTGACAGAATGGTCAAATTTCCCTTAATTATGCGCTGCGTCACAGCGGCGTGGTATGATAGGAGCCATGTCAGAGCCCCGTATCCTGATCGTTGGCGCCGCCGATACTGGCCGCGCCCCCATGGCGGCCGCCATCCTCCAGCGCCTGCTGCGGCAGCAGGGCCTCAGCTGGACGGTCGAGTCTGCCGGCGTCGTGGGCCACGACGGCGAACCGGCCGAGCCCGAGGCGCGCGCTGCCATGCTCGCCCTGGGCCTCGACATTAGCGACCATCGAGCGCGCATGCTCAGCGACGCGATGGCGGCGGAGCATGTGCTTATCGCGGTCGAGAGCGGGGTGGCCCGGGTACTCCACGCCCGCTACCCCGGCGCCCCGATCGCCACCCTCGGCACGCTGGCCGGGCGCCCACGCGACATCCCCGACCCCTTCCGTATGCAGGTTGGCGCCTGGATGCACTACGCCGCCGAGATGGAGGCCCTGCTCACCGCCGGGCTCCCGCGCCTCCGCGCGCTGGTCGAGGCCCGCTCCGCCACCACCAGCCCCCCGGCCGGCGACGAAGCATCCTCCAC
>SFCB01000245.1 GCA_004367505.1 Chloroflexi bacterium OHK40
CCCCGTCCTGCGCCCCGAGGAGCCCGCTCGCCCCGCCGAGCCCGCTCGCCCCGCCGAGCCAGATGTCTACGATGTGCTCGTCGAGGCGATCCATCTCGTGCGCAAGCGTGGCTACGTCTCAACCCTCGGCTCGATCAAGCTCGTGATGAAGGAGCTGATGGGCGGGGACTTCAAGGAGAGCCGCTACCGCGACCTGAACGGCCGGGCCTTCGTGAAGTTCAAAGACTTCGTGATGGACGCCGAGAAGCGCGGGAAGGTGCAGATCTTCACCAATGGGACAGTTAACGAGGTCTTTCTCCCCGGCGAAGATCCCTACAAGCTCTCGCAGTTCGCTGCGGCTCTCAGCGAAGAGGTTCCGACCGTTGAGCCGCTGCTGGATCCCACGCTGCTGACGAACGGGCGCAAGGAGCCGGCCCGGGCAACCGCCACCACAAACGGCGAGGCCCCCGCGCCTACTGGCCGCCGTCGCCGCCGTCGCTCGCGCCGTGGGCAGGGAAGCGGCCAGACCCCCGAGAGCCTGGAACTGCTGGGCGACGCCGAGCTCGAGGAGCCCGATTATACGCCCCCCCTGGATGAGCCTGCCTCCGCCACGATCATGGACGAGTTGCTCGCCCTCGACACGCTGGAGGAGCCTGCCGAGCTAGCGGCCTTCGCCGATGAGCAGCCCGCCGAGGATCTCGCAGCAGCAGCGTTGCTCACCCCCGCCGAGGCCGAGGAGCATCCCGTCGGCGCTATGCCCGCCGAACTGCTCTTCGAGGCGCCTACCATTCCTGAGGTGCCGAACGTCGAGCCCCCCGCCCCCGAGCCGCCGGTGAAGAAGCCCCGTACCACCCGGAGCCGCAGCGCCCGCTCACGCGCCGCCAAGGAGGCCGCCCCCGCGCCCACGCCTGCCGTCGAGGTCGCCCCCGAGCCCGTGGTCGACGTCGCGCCGGTAGCCCCGGAGGAGGTGGCCGCCGAACTGGTCACCAGCAGCGAGTTGCCCAGCGCAGAGCCGGGCGAGAGCGACGACGAGCAACTGGGGGGCTTCGAGCCGATCGCCTTTAGCGAGGCCGATTGGGAGGTCTTCCGCACGCTGATGCGCGGCTTCAGCAAGCCCGCATCCTTCCAGCAGATCTTCGACACGCTGCGAGGCCAGCGCAAGGAGCAGAACCTCGCCTACACCAATGAGCAACTCCGCACGATGGTGAAGCAGGCCATTAACAGCGGCATGCTCGAGCGCAGTGGTCGGGGGAAGCGGGTGTACTACAGCCTGAAGGCCGAGTAGGCTACGAGATCCTGGAAGCCTGGACACCAGACGACAGTCGGCGTGAGCCGCCGGCACCAACCCAGATCGCTAGCTGCGCGTCTGGCATCCGGGCTCCGCAACCCTCATGCTCGTCAAGATCTGCGGCCTGCGCACGGTGGAGCACGCCCTGGCAGCAGCCAGCGCCGACATGCTCGGCCTGGTCTTCGCCCCCAGCCGCCGCCAGGTGAGCGTCGAGCAGGCGGCCACGATCGCCGCCGCGCTCCGCGCCCGTGGTGCGCCGGCGCCACGGCTCGTCGGCCTGTTCGTCAATGCGTCACCGGCCTCCATCATAACGGTGGCCAGCGCCGTGGGGCTCGATCTGGTGCAACTGAGCGGCGATGAGCCACCCGAGGACGCCGACGCCCTGTCGCTCCCCGTCATCAAGGCGGTGCGGATGGACGGCTCGGCCCGCGAGACGGCGTGGATCCGGCGTGCCGCCTCGGGTGAACTGACGCTGCTCGTCGACGCCCATGTGCCGGGAGCCTACGGCGGCACCGGCGTCCGAGCCGACTGGCAGCGGGCGGCGGAGCTCGCAGCCACCACGCCGCTGATCCTCGCCGGGGGGCTCACCCCGGCGAATGTTGCCACGGCCATCTCCGCCGTGCGACCCCTCGGCGTCGATGTGAGCAGCGGTGTTGAGACCGATGGGCACAAGGATCCCGCAAAGATCGAGGCCTTCCTTGAAGCGGCACGATCGGCGCGCTAGCGGCAGCCTGACCCCGGGCGTCTTGCGCGCCCTCGGCTTCGCCCTGGCCTGCGCTGCGGCGGCCTTCGCCGGGCGCTGGCTCTTCCTCCGCCTGCGCCGCGTTACCCTTCGCCCGACGGCCTTTACCACACCGGCGATCAGCCCCGATGAAGTTACGCCCCGCCTTCGCCGGCTGGTATTGAGCGACCTGCATCTGGGCGGTGGCGATCGCCTCGACGATTTTGACGACGATGAGGCCCTGGTGGCCTTCCTTGACCACTACGCCGCCGGGCAGCCCACCGAGCTCATCCTCGCCGGCGACACGGTGGAGTTCCTCCAGGTGCGGCTCCCCGGCCTGGATGACGACGAGTACAGCGACTCGGCGGCCGCCCGACGCCTCGACCATATCGTCGCCGCCCACTGTAGCGTCTTCGAGGCCCTGGCCCGCTTTGCAAGCGCGCCCGACAACCAGGTAACGGTGCTGATCGGCAACCACGACTTCGAGCTCCACTTCCCGGCTGCCAAGGAGCGCTTCCGCCAGGCCCTCGGCCTGCCGCCGGGCGATCGGCGGCTTCGTTTCGGGGTAAGTTACCGTGGCGGCGGTATGTACCTCGTCCACGGCAATCAGTTCGACGGCTGGAACCGTTTCCTTCACTTCGATGGGGTGAGCGAACCCTTCGAGGTGGTGCGCGGCACCCAACTCGTCAAAGAGGTGATCAACGACCTGGAGGACGACCCGCTGCCGATCGCCCCGCTGCTCGATAATGTCAAGCCGACCTCGGCCTTCTTCTGGTACCTGGTGGCGCTACCCCGCCTGCGCATGCCGGCGGCACGGCGCTTTCTCGCCCGCGGGGTGACGGGCTTCCTCCAGGTGGTCGCCTGGCCTGAGCCACATCAGATGCCGATCACTGGGCATGGGCCCGGCGGCCTGCTCAGCACCCCCGCCCTGCGCGGACTCTGGCGCTGGGTGGCCAGCATCCGGCGCCAGCGGGTGGCCCGCCACCGCGAGGTCGCGCGCCAGGTGGGCGCGGTTGCCGGAGCAGTCGAGCCACCCGGCGAGATGATCGACCAGGTGCAGAGCGAGGCCGCCCGCCAGATCGAGCGCGAGGTGCGCGCCTTCAACGACCGCTTCGCCCGCGAGATGCTGCGGATCGCCCGCCGGCCCGAACACCGCGACGACACCCTCTTCGTCTGCGGCCATACCCACCTCGCCCGGGTCGTGCCGCTCGGCATGGGCCAGTACTACATCAATACCGGCACCTGGATCGAGATCATCTACGATATCGCCACTATGCGTCGCCAGGAACAGCGATTCCCCTTCCTCGAGATCGGCTACCCCCACGGCGCCAAGCCCGCGTGGCAGCTACTCGTCTGGGTTGGCGTCGATGAGCCGCCACAGCCCTGGCGTGAGGGCCATCGCCTGGTATCGGCAGGCGCCGCACCGCTCGACCATCCGCCACGGAGCCCGGCCGATCGGGTATAATTGCAGCGCGTCGGCCCGCACCCGGTACCCGTAGCGGTTACCTCAGCGCGAGCCACCGCACCACGTATGCAGGAGGAGTGTATGAAGGTCCTGGTTCGCATCCTCGGCCTCGCCGCCCTTGTCGGCCTGGCGATCGTGATCTTCCGCGCCGTTCGCCAGTACCGCGAGGACAGCGTTTTCGACCTCGCTCCAGCAACGACCGGCACCGGCGACAGTGGGCAGCGCCGCAGCATCAGCCCTGAGCTGCTCAGCATCCTCGCCGACCCGGGCGATAAGGGGCCTGTCGAGCTGATGACCGATGGGAGCGGCAAGGAGTGGCTCGTGAACCGCCGCAACGGCTTCCGCTACCCCGTCGAGGACGGCATCCCGATCATGCTGCTTGAAGAGGGCGAGAAGCATAAGGACGAGAGCCTCATCCAGCGGTAGGAACGCAGCACGTCGGATGGGGCTACGCGCGGTGATCTTCCCGACGCGCCGGACGCAGCACCCTGCGTCCGGCCTTTGCCTGGATTCCGGATGACCTCCATGCCGCATGAGACAAGCGTGCCCGGACGGTTCGGCCCCTACGGCGGGCGCTATGTGCCCGAGACGCTGATGCCCGCCGTGACGGCGCTCGAAGCGGCTTACGCCGAGGCCCGCGCCGACTCAGCCTTCTGGGACGAGTTGGGCCAGCTGCACCGTAGCTACACCGGGCGACCTACCCCGCTGAGCTTCGCCGCCCGGCTCACCGCCCACTGCGGCGGCGCCAGGATCTACCTCAAGCGGGAGGACCTGGCTCATACCGGCGCCCATAAGATCAACAACGCGCTCGGCCAGGGGTTGCTAGCTCGCCGCATGGGCAAACGCCGCATTATCGCCGAGACGGGCGCCGGCCAGCATGGCGTGGCCACCGCCACCGTCTGCGCGCTGCTCGGCCTTGAGTGCGTCGTCTACATGGGCACCGACGACATGGCCCGCCAGCGGCCGAACGTCTTCCGCATGAAGCTTCTCGGCGCCGAGGTGCGGGGGGTAGACAGCGGCTCGCGCACTCTCAAAGATGCGATCAACGAGGCTATGCGCGACTGGGTGACCAACCCCGACAGCTACTACCTGCTCGGCTCGGCCCTTGGCCCCCACCCCTACCCCACCATGGTCCGCGACTTCCAGAGCGTGATCGGCCGCGAGGCCCGCGCCCAGATCCTGGAGGCCGAAGGCCGCCTGCCCGACGTAATCGTGGCCTGTGTCGGCGGTGGCTCAAACGCTATCGGAATCTTCCATCCCTTCCTGGACGACCCCACCGTGGCGCTGCGGGGCGTCGAGGCCGGCGGCCGCAGCCAACTCCTCGGTGATCACGCAGCCCGCTTCCTGGCGGCTAGCCCCGGCGTGCTCCAGGGGACCTACTCCTACGTGCTCCAGGACGAGGGGGGCCAGATTGCGCTCACCCACTCGATCTCCGCTGGCCTTGACTACGCCAGTGTTGGCCCTGAGCACGCCTGGCTCCACGACACCGGTCGCGCAACCTACACAGCCGCCGACGATGAAGAGGCCCTCGACGCCTTCGAGACGTGCGCGCGCCTGGAGGGGATCATTCCCGCCCTCGAAAGCGCTCACGCCGTGGCCGAGGCGCTCAAGCTTGCCCCGACCATGCGCCCTGACCAGATCCTGCTCGTCAACCTCTCTGGCCGTGGCGATAAGGACATCTTCACCGTGGCCGAGGCCCTGGGCGTGACGATGTGAGGCGCCACACCACCACGTGGGCGCTTGCATTGGGCCTTCCCCATGAAGACATGCGTGATCCTGAACCCCATGGCCGGACGCGGCGTGGCCGGCCAGCGCCGTGGTGAGCTCGAGGCCGCCCTGCGCGCCGCCGGCCTCGACTTCACCCTGCTGACAACCCACGCTCGCGGTGGGGCCACCGAACTGGCCTACCAGGCCGTGGAACGCGGGTTCTCTACCCTGGTGGCCGCGGGCGGCGACGGCACAATCAACGAAGTCGTCAATGGGATCGTCGGCAGCGCCCGGTCCGGGGTCGGCACGGCCACCCTCGGGATCGTCCCCCTCGGCACCGGCAGCGACTTCGCCAAAATGATCGACGGCTCGGCTAGCAGCGATCTCTCCACCGCAATCAGGCGCATCGCCGCCGGCAACACCAGGCCCGTCGATGTCGGCCAGATCAGCGTCGAAACGGGCGGGCGCGAGCTACAGCGCGCCTTCATCAACGGGCTCGGCGCCGGCATCGACGCCCAGGTGGCCGTTGAGGTCGCCAGGGTTACCTGGGCCACCGGCCTCGCCGCCTACATCATCGCCTCACTGCGGGCCCTCGCCAGCTACAAGACCAGCCAGATGCTCGTGCGCTACGACGGTCGCGAGCTCCGCCGGCGGTTGTACTTCGCCACCGTCGCCAACGGCCGCTGGCAGGGCGGCGGCTTCCTGCTCACTCCTGGCGCCGAGATCGACGACGGCCAGCTCGATCTGTGCGCCGTCCAGTCGTTGCGGCTCGACCAGGTGATCCGCTACTATCCCCGCCTCCTCGATGGGAGCCATGTGGCCCTGCGCGAGGTCACTACCGCCCGCGCCCGCACCATCGAGATCAGCTCTGCCACCCCCTTCCCCGTCGCCACTGACGGCGAAGTCGTCGCCACCGACGCTACCCGCGTCACGATCGAGACCCTCCCGGGCGCGGTGCAACTGCTAGCCTGATCCCGGCCCACGGAGAACCCCGATCGTCGCGCTTCGCGACGTTCCGCCTTCGCGCCCGTCGTGCTCATAAGGTTCGCAAGCTTCGTGCTATACTAGCGGCACAAATGTTTCACATCGCTGGTGATCTGATTATGCAGCTTCTGTATCTCGACCCACGGCAACTCGAGGTGGACCCGGATGGGGTACGTGAGGAGCCGGGCGACGTCTCAGGCCTCGCGGCGACGATTGCCGAGCGCGGCCTGCTCCAGCCGCTCGGCGTGGTGAATTTGGGCGGTGGACGATACCGAGTCGTCTATGGTGGGAGACGTCGGGCAGCGGCCGAGCAACTCGGCCTGGAGCGGGTGCCCTGCATCGTCCTCGACGAGGACGACCCGGACCTGCTGCTGCGCCAGCTAATCGAGAATGTGCAGCGCCAGGATTTGAACGACCTGGAGCAGGCCCGCGCCTACGCCCGGCTCAGGGCGCGGCTGGCTGAGGAACGCGGCAAGCTCCCCGAGGGTGAACTGGATGAAGCGGTGGGCAGCGCGGTGGGCCTGAGCGGGCGCACGGTGCGGCGCTACCTCGGCCTGCTCGAGCTCCCCGATGAGGTGCAACTGCTCGTGCGACGCGGCGAGCTGAACGTGACGCAGGCCCAGCACCTCCGCCGCGTGGCCAGCCCGCGCACGCAGATCGAGCTCGCGCGCTTCGCCGCCGAAGAAGGCATGTCGGCCGCCGACCTGAGTAAGCTCGTAGCCTACTTCGCCGCCAACCCGAACCTGACCCTGGAGACGGCACTGCAGGCGCTGGAGGCCGGCGAGCAGCTACGTACCCGTCCATCCGGCCCCGAGGTGAGTGTGGTGGGCGGTCCCCTGGCGCGTACCAGCGTGAGTGTGGTAGACCGCGAAGAGAGCGATGCGGGCCTCTGGGACGATGCCGATGAGCCCGACAATCAGGATGGCTACCTGCGCATCGAGGACGAGACGATCGAGAATCAGCCGAAGAATAAGGCCCGCGTCTTCCGCATCCGCTCGCTCGACCAGATGGTCGATGAGACAGATCGGCTCGCGCGGGCCTACGCCGACGGCGATCTGATCAAGTGGGTCGAGAAAGACGAAGGGGCGCCCTTCAAGCTGCGGCTCCTCCTCAAGCAGCTGGAGAGCCTCGCTCGTGGCCTGCGCGAAGTGGCACGTCAGCAGGGCTGGGAGACCGACGAGTGATCACAAAGCGCACGGACAGGACGTGGAAGCTCCCGTCTGCCCGTGCGCTCTATGTCACCAGCGGTGCGCGCGACGCTCTACTCTGACGGTGGGGCGTCACGGCGCCGTATCGCGGCTGCCCCACCACCAGCTACGGCCCGCAGCATCACACGGTTGTGCCACTACCGCGAGCCCTGGAAGAGTTCGATCAGCTCGGCGATCGTGCGGTCACGGGGCTGCTCCTCGTCGCCGAGGCAGTTGCTCGCATAGCACTGGAGCACCTGGCTGTTCACACTCGCCAGGGCCGACTTGATCGCCGCCACCTGGGTAACGATCTCGCGGCAGTCACGGCCCTCCTCGACCATACGTTGCACGCCACGCACCTGGCCCTCGATCCGCCGGAGGCGCAGCAGCACGTCCTCGCGACGCTGCGGCGACAGCGAGCGAATGGGAGATTGTTCAGCATGGGCCATAGGGACCTCCCCCTGGCTGGCGGCAGGCGAGGCGGCGCCCCACCCGACCTCGGACTATGTTACGCCGGCTGGGCCAGTACCTTGTCGAAGGCCTCGCGGTACTGCCCCTCCGGGCGCGAGCCGATCAGGCGCGCAACCTCCTTGCCGCCCTTGAAGATAATCAGCGTCGGGATGCCCTGGATCCCCAACTGGCTGGCGTTCTGAATCTCCTCGTCGGTGTTGACTTTGGCGATCGTCAGACGGCCTTCGTACTCGACCGCGAGCTTGTCGAGGATCGGGGCGATCACCCGGCATGGACCACACCAGGGCGCCCAGAAGTCCACCACCACGGGAATATCGGACTGTAGCACCTTGCTCTGGAAGTCGGCGTCGGTGACGGCGATCGGTTTGGCCATTACACACCTCCCTGGGGACCACCCGAGGCCCCGGTTGCATCACGGTGCGGGGGCCTGGTACCCCCCTGGGGTATAGTACCACGTCCTTGCCTGCGCTGTCAACCCTGCCAGGGAATGCGGCGTCCCATCCTGCACGCCAGCACGCCGTGGGTGTCGCGTCCCCGTTGCCGCGCGCGTCAGCGCCATAGCAGGCGGGGCCAGAACCATCCCGCACACCCCCTACCGGGCCGTCGATCAGCCTGTGCTATACTGATCGTACCGCAAGGACCCAACGGAGTGTTCAGTCTTCACAGGAGGCTGATGTGACCACGATCGGCAAGCATGTGACGATCACCTGGGTTGGCCATGGCACCTTCCATCTTACCACGCCCGAGGGCAAGGGCATCCTGATCGATCCCTGGGTTGATGGCAACCCGGTCTGCCCGGAGCCGCTCAAGGCTCGCGTGCGCGAAGGCCTCGCCGCAATCTTCGTTACCCATGGCCACTTCGATCACCTAGCCGACCTGATGGCGATCGCCCGGGACACCGGCGCAACCGTCCTCTGCCAGTACGACCTCGTGGCCTACCTGGAGGGGCAGGGCTGCTCCGGCGAGCAGCTGATCGGCTTCAACAAGGGCGGCTCGGTTGAGGTGGCTGGCGTGCGCGCCACCATGACGAATGCCCACCACTCCAGCTCGACCTACGAGAACGGCCAGCTGATTGGCCTCGGCAGCCCGGCCGGCTATGTGCTGCGCTTCTCCAACGGTTTTACCGTCTACCACACCGGCGATACCGGCGTCACCATGGATATGCAGATCGTCGGTGACCTCTACCGGCCCGATCTGACCATCCTCCCCATTGGCGACCACTTTACGATGGACCCACGCCAGGCCGCCTACGCGCTGAAGCTCATCCGCTCACCCTATGCCATCCCCGGCCATTTCGGGACCTTCCCCATCCTCACCGGCACCCCCACGGCGCTCGTCGAGGCCTGTCAGGAGTTCGGGGTCGATACCCAGGTGATCGCCCTGAAGCCCGGAGAGTCGGTGAGCTGACATGGGGCCTGCGCACCCTGCACCCGCTGTGTGGCCTTCTCCCTGCGCCCGTTGGTGATCCAGTCCTCGCCTATGAAGCTCATCCTCCCAGCCCAGATTCGCGATCTGCTCGAACCCGACCTCCCCACCGATGTCCAGGCCACCTGGGTTGACGTTGAGGGTCACTTCGAGGGCTCGCCCGACGATGCGGTGGCCTACTTCCGCTGGTGGACCGGGCGGCCCGTGCTCGAGGCCGTCCTCGCCGCCGCGCCAGGGCTGCGCTGGATCCATACCCCGAGCGCGGGAGTCGAGCACCTGCTCATCCCCCAGGTACTCGAGCGCGACATCATCATCACCAATAGCGCCGGCGTCCACGCGATCCCGATCGCCGAGTTTGTGCTGGCCCTGATGTTGAGCCACGCCAAGGGGCTCGCGCACTACCGCGCCGCCCAGGCAGCCGCCCACTGGGATCGCGCGTTCGTGCCCCGGGAGCTGTACGAGCAAACGGTGCTGGTGCTTGGAGCCGGCGGGATCGGCCAGGCGATCGCCGAGCGCGCCGCCGCCTTCGGCATGCGCGTCTGGGGCGCTCGGCGCACTCCACGCCCCACCCCCGGCTTCGCGCGCGTGGTGGGCATGGATGGGTGGCGTGCCCTGCTCCCCGCCGCCGACTATCTCGTCATCGCGGCGCCGCTCACTCCTGCAACCCGTGGCATGATCGACGCCCCCGCCTTCGCCGCGATGAAACCCGACGCCTACCTGATCAATATCGCCCGGGGTGCAATCGTCGTCGAGGAGGCCCTCCTGCAGGCCCTGCGCACCGGCCAGATCGCCGGGGCCGCCCTCGATACGTTCGAGCAGGAACCGCTGCCCCCCGAGAGCCCGCTCTGGGCCTTGCCAAACGTCACTATCACCCCCCACACAACCGCCGGCTCCCCACGCATGCGCGAGCGGCAGCTGGCTCTCTTCTTCGAGAATCTGCGCCGCTTCCGCAGTGGCGAGCCGCTGCATAACCGGGTCGATCCGGCCGCAGGCTACTGAGGAGCGCTAGGGCGCACCCCCTCCGCCACCGCACGCCCTTAGCTTCCTTAGCCGCGTGTGGCACCCGCGATTGTGCCAAGAAAGGACCCCTCGATGCACCGGAGCATCGCGATCCTCCTCGCCGTCCTGGCTGCGCTGGTCGCCATCCCGGGGATGGAGCTGCGGGCCCAGAGCGACGTCCGCTGCTTCCCGGAGACCGGGAACTGCATCAGCGGGCCGATCCGCCGCTTCTGGGAGCAGAACGGCGGCCTCGCCGTCTTCGGCTACCCGATTACGCCCCTGCAGACCGAGACGGTCGAAAGCTGGACTGGCCCCGTCCAGTGGTTCGAGCGCGACAGGCTCGAAGATCATAGTAACGAGGGCCGGGGCGTACTTGCCGGCCGCCTCGGCGTAGAGCGGCTGGCCCAGCAGGGGCGCCCCTGGCAGTTCCGCCAGCTGGGCGGCAGCGTGCCAGGCTGCCGGGGTTTCGTAGAGACGGGTTACTACCTCTGCGGCGGCTTCCTCACCTTCTGGGAGCGGAACGGCGGCCTCGCCCGCTTTGGCTTCCCCGTGACCGACCAGATCGTCGAGCGGCTCAACGGCCGCGACTACACGGTCCAGTATTTTGAGCGGCGTCGCATGGAGTTCCACCCCGAGAACCAGCCCCCCTTCGACATTCTGCTCGGCCTGCTCGGGCGCGAGGTGCGCGAGGCCGCCGGGCCAGCCGCCCCGCCACCCACCCCGACCCCGGCGCCAGTCAGCCAGCAGATCCTGCTCGACGAGCCCGCAGCCGGTGCCATCGTGAGCAGCCCCGTGCGGGTGAGCGGGCGCACTACCCGCCGCACCGTCGGCGGAGGGCTGAGTTTCCGCATCGTCGAGCGGGGCGGCGCCGAGCTAGGCAGCGGGAGCATTCCTGTGGTCGACCAACCCGACGGCACAGGCCGCTTCTCCACCTACCTGGCCTACCGAGCCCCCGCCGGCAGCGAGATCGTGCTTGAGCTCACCGAGCGCGACCCATCCAGCGGCGCGCTGATCGCCCGCGCCGAGCGCACCCTGCGCTATGCCCCCACGACCGCCCAGCGGATCACCATCGACCAGCCAGCCAGTGGCAGCCGTGTCGGCACGCGCATCCGCCTCACCGGGCGTACCGCCATCTACCCATCCGAGGGTGATCTCCAGCTGAGCGTGATCGACGGCCAGGGTGGCATCATCACGCGCTTTACCTTCCTGGCCCAGGGCACACCTGGCGAGGCCGCCAGCTTCTTCCTCGAGCTCGATATCCCCGATCAACGCGGGCGCCTCGTGACGATCGAGGTGATCGATGTGAACAACCGTGGCGATCTGCTCGCCCGCGCCCAGGTCAATGTCTTTGCCGGCAGCTCGCCCTATCCATAGACGGCCACGAACCATCAAGCGCAGCGCGATGAAGCGCTGGTGCTCCGCACACCGTCGCCGATCCGGATTACCCCACTCGGGCCACGACCCAGCCGCCGATCAGGCGCTCACCTCACGGGCCGCCCCGCCATCGCCGTTACCCGGGACGGCTCGGATCTGTGTTACTCTGCGGGACGAACCGCAGCATCGGGATCTCAAGCGGACGACCAGCCCAGGGAAGGAGTTTGTATGCTTGACCATCTGCGCACTGCTGATCCGGAGATCTACGCCGCCATCGAGAACGAGACACGCCGCCAGCGCGAGGGCCTGGAGCTGATCGCCAGCGAGAACTACACCAGCCTGGCCGTGATGGAGGCCCAGGGCTCCATCCTGACGAACAAATACGCCGAGGGCCTCCCGGGCAAGCGCTACTACGGCGGCTGCGAGTTTGTGGACGTGGTTGAGCAACTCGCGATCGACCGGGCCAGGCAGCTCTTTGGCGCCCAGGCGGTGAACGTGCAGCCCCACTCCGGGGCCCAGGCCAACATCGCCGTCTTCACGGCCCTGTTGCAGCCCGGCGACACCATCCTCGGCATGCGCCTCGACCACGGCGGCCACCTCACCCACGGCAGCCCGGTGAACTTTTCGGGCAAATGGTACACCGTCCATTTCTACGGAGTGGACCCGAGCTCGGGCCAGATCGACTATGACGACCTGCTGGCCAAGGCGAAAGCGGTGCGCCCCAGGCTGATCACCTCTGGCGCCAGCGCCTACCCCCGGATCATCGACTTCGCCCGCATGCGCCAGATCGCCGACGAAGTGGGCGCCCTGCTGATGGCCGATATCGCCCATATCGCCGGCCTGGTGGCTGCCGGCGAGCACCCATCGCCTGTCGGCCACGCCCAGATCGTCACCACCACCACCCACAAGACGCTACGGGGCCCCCGGGGCGGCCTGATTATGATGGACGAAGAGCACGCCCGAGCGATCAATAGCTCGGTGTTTCCCGGCACCCAGGGCGGCCCGCTTATGCACGTGATCGCCGGCAAGGCCGTGGCCTTCGGCGAGGCCCTGCGCCCCGAGTTCAAGAGCTATGCGGCTCAGATCCGCCGCAACGCCCGGGCCCTCGCCGAGGGGCTGACGAGCCGTGGCATCCGCCTGATCAGTGGCGGCACCGACAACCACCTCATGCTCGCCGACCTCAGCGGCCTCGGCATTACCGGGGCCCAGGCCCAGAAGGCTCTAGACCGCGCCCATATCACCGTGAACAAGAACGCCATCCCCGACGACCCCCAGCCTCCCGTGCGCACGTCGGGGATCCGCATCGGCACTCCCGCCGTGACCACTCGCGGGATGCGCGAACCTGAGATGGCACAGATTGCCGGCTGGATCGCCGATGTGCTTGAGCGGATCGACGATACCGCCCACCTGGAGCGCATCGCCGCCGAGGTGCAGGAGCTCTGCCGGAGCTTCCCCGTCCCGGCCGACGCGGTGCGCGTGTAGCGCCAGCGCCTGCCCCAGCGGCGCGTAGGATGGCGAGCGGCCATCACCGCGCCGCTGGGATCATGGCTTCTACCAGACCTCGGCGGGCCGCGCGAAGACCCGCGCGAAGAGGCTCAGGCCCGCCCCGATCAGGCCGATCACCACCAGCGCCAGGCCCAACCAGCGCTGGCGCTGGTCCAGGGTGGTGCGCAGGCTGAGAGCGTTGCCAGCACGAATCTCATCGCCCAGGGCGGCGAACTCACCGGCGGCCTGGTCAGCGGCTGCGCGGGCTTCCGGGTAGCGCAGGCTCTGCGCGAGTGCATCGGCAGTGGCGAGTTGCTGCGTAGCCCGGAGCCCGCGCGCGGCCCGCTCGGCATAGATCGCCAGCACCGCGTCCTGGCGCGTATCGCCGAGGCGCCCGTAGACAGTGCGGGCGCCGTCGATCAGCTCCTGGGCCCGCTGGTAGTCGGCCTGCTCCAGGGCTTGCCGAGCGCCCTCAGCCAGGCTCTCGGCCCGCATACCCTCCTCGCTGCGCGCGAGCAGCGCCTCGGCCTCGGCCAGCACTTCGGCAGGCTGTGTATCGGTCTGGCGTTGTAGCCAGTCGATCGCCTGCTTCAGCTCCTCGGAAGCGGCCGCATAGTTCCCTTGTTCCACCAGCCCACGCGCAAAGCCCAGATCGTACACTTCGATCGCGCTGCGCCGGTACCCGCCAGCGAGATAGCTCGGCAACCACTCCAGCCACTCAGCCTCCAGCGTGGCGGGTGAGGCACCGTACACGCGCTCCAGCGCCGAACGATAGCCGCTACTGCGGGCCGTCACCGTCAGGAATTCACGCAGCTTAGCGAAGCCCGCCCGGTCAACTAGAAACGCGACGACCGAGAGCGTCTGGGGGTAGCTGATCTCCGGCGCGCCATAGATCTGGTTGCGGTCGTCGAAGGCGCTCCAGGGCAGCAAGAGGCCCTGCTCGCTGCTGGCGCGCAGCGACTGGATGCGCCGCTCCAGCTCGCCCGAGGGGCGCTCCATGTACTGGGCCACCCCCTCCTGGAAGCCCGTGTTGAGCCGGCCCTCGCTCAAGTCGGCCACGACGATGTGGGTCAACTCATGGCGCACATTGTTGCGCACCTCCTCCTCGGTCTGCTGGAGGGTGCGCTCAACGATCACCACCAACTCGCGGCGGCGGAAATCGGCGTGAGCCACCACGCCCGGCACATTCCGGGCCGCCGGATTCACCTGGTAGTAGTCTTCGGCGCTCGGATAGAGCCGTAGCGTGAGCGGCGTGGCGGTGCGAAAGCTGAAGGCGGTGGCGATCTCCTCGTAGATCGCGTCGGTGAAGGCGGCGTAACGCTCGGCCTCGGCCTCACCACCCGGGCCGTAGAGGATGGTAAACTGGCCGGTAGCCCGCTCCTGCCAATCTACGCCCGCCTGGGCCAGCGCCGCTGCCGGTGCTGTACACAGGGCGAGGAGCAGGGTCAGCGCGGCGAGCCCCATTCGGAGTGCGTATCCCATCGGCCATCATCCCCGGAGATGCCTGCGCCGCAGCGGGCAGGCTTGCGTGTACCAACCGTGCTGCCCTGAGTCTACCAGATCACGCAGCGCACTGCCTGAGGGTTTGGTGAGTCCAGCAGGAGGCGTACCGCTCCTGTCACCCGTCCGCTGTCCCCGCTCCCCTGTCCCTTGCTTAAGGGCCAAGCACGGTGTAAACCGCCCCGGCGCGGGTGAGTGTACTCTCGTAGAGCGTCGGCCCGGCGGCCTCCCAGACGAGCGGGGCCGGCGGCGCGCAGGCCACCACGGCGGCGCCGAGCGCTCGCACCCGGGCGACCGGGGCGCTCTGCGGAACGCGGCCAAGGGTGAGGTGGGGCCGGTAGGGCCGCTCATCGGTGGGCAAGCCGAGCCGCGCGGTGGCGCCCACCACCCGCCGCTGGAGCTCCGCAAGGGTGGCTAGATCGCCACCCACCCCGGCCCAGACCACCCGGGGCTGCTCCAGGTTGGGGAACCCGCCGAGGCCCGCGAGGCGCAGTTGGATGCGCACCGGCGGCAGTGCCGAGAGGGCGTCGAGCAGCGGCGCCACCAACTCCGCGTGTACGTCGCCGAGGAACTGGAGCGTGAGGTGCAGCCCCTGCGGCTCCACCGGGCGCAGCGGATGGCCGCGCAGACGCACCTGTACGGCCGCCAGTTCCTGCCGGACGTGCTCAGGTAGACTGAGGGCAATAAACAGCCGCATCCCGCTCCACGTCTCAGCGGTCCGGAATCATCCGCGATGGCTGCTGGCTATCTACCACCTCGCCACTGGGCGCCAGGCGCATGTAGCGTCCGTCGGGCAGCAACACCCGAGCGCGGCGATTGTCGGCCAGATAGCTCTCGAGCAACACCTCGCGGACGAAGCGCATCAACTCCGGGCTCTCGATCGGGAACAGCTCCTCGACACGCCGGTCCAGATTGCGCTCCATCAGGTCGGCGCTACCGGCGTAGATCACGGGCTGGCCACCATTGTGGAAGTAGAAGATCCGGCTATGCTCCAGAAAGGGGCCCACGATGCTACGCACGCTGATCGTTTCGCTGAGACCCGGGACCCCCGGGCGCAGGCTACACATCCCCCGAACGATCAGATCGATCCGGACCCCGGCCTGCGAGGCCCGGTAGAGCGCATCGATCATGCCGATGTCGACCAGGGCGTTCATCTTGAAGATCAGCCGGCCATCGCCATTCGCCTTATGACAGGCGATCTCGCGCTCGATCAGCGCGAGCAATCGGGAGCGTAGCGTCACCGGGGCCACCAGCAGCTTCCGATAGACCTCCTGGCGGCTATAAGCGGTCAGGAAGTTGAAGAGGTCTACCACATCGGCGGTGATCGCCGGGTCACAGGTGAGCAACCCGAGATCGGTATAGATCCGGGCCGTCGCGGCGTTGTAGTTGCCAGTGCCAAGGTGGGCGTAGCAGCGAATACCCTCCTGCTCCTGGCGCACCACGAGGGCCAGCTTGGCGTGGACCTTCAGGCCGAGCAGACCGTAGACCACATGCACCCCGGCGCGCTCCATCTGGCGGGCCCAGATGATATTGTTCTCTTCGTCGAAGCGGGCCTTCAGCTCCACCACCGCCGTCACCTGTTTGCCCTGCTCGCGAGCATGCATCAGGGCCTTCACGATCGGCGAATTACTCCCAGCACGGTAGAGCGTCTGCTTGATCGCCAGCACCTGCGGATCTTCGGCGGCAGTCTGGATGAAGTCGACCACGGGCGAGAAGGAGTGGTAGGGATGATGGAGCAGCAGATCGCCCTGGCGGATCGTCTCGAAGATCTCCGAACCACCACGCAGCGCGGCGGGCACCACCGGCACGTGGGGCCGATCCTTGAGATCGGGCCGGTCAAGGCGCAGCAAGCTCATCAGATCCGCGAGGCCCAGCGGCCCACGCACGGTGTAGAGATCAGAGAGGCTGATCTTCAGGTTGGTGAGCAAGAGGCCCGCGATCCGATCTGGCATGGAGACATCGACCGTCAGGCGCACGACCTCGCCGAAACGGCGCTGGCGCACGCCCTGTTCGATCGTCTCGAGTAGATCGTCGGCCTCGTCCTCCTCGATCTCCATATCGGCGTTGCGGGTGACGCGGAACGGGTAGCTCTCCACAACCTCAACCCCGGGGAAAAGCGCATTGAGGTTGGCGGCGATCACCTGTTCCAGCCAGACGAAGCAGGACTGGCGGCCAGGCAGGACATCCCGGGGCGCGTCGCAAAGATCGGGGGGGATCGGCACCAGGCGGGGCAGTACCTCGGGCACCTTCACGCGGGCAAAGAGCTCACCCTTCTCGCGGTCCTGAATCACCACGGCGAGGTTCAGGCTCAGGTTGGAGATGAACGGAAAGGGCCGGCTACTATCGAAGGCGAGCGGCGTCAGCACCGGAAACACATGGTGGCGAAAGTACTCACCGACCCACTCCCGCTGGCGCTTGTTCAGCTCGCGATAGCTGTAGAGATGCACGCCCTGCTCGCGCAGGCTTGGCAGCAGATCGTTCAGCAGCAGGTCCCGCTCCTCTTCGAGCTGCGGAATGAGCGCCCGGCGCACCGCCGCGAGTTGCTCGGTCGGTGTGAGGCCATCGGGCGACTGTTTCTGCACACCGGCGCTTATCTGCTGCTTGATCCCGCTCACGCGGATCATAAAGAACTCGTCGAGGTTCGAGGCGAAGATTGCCAGGAACTTGATCCGCTCAAGCAACGGATTGGCACGGTCCCGCGCTTCCTCGAACACACGGCGGTTAAACTCGATCCAGCTCAGCTCACGGTTGAGGTAGGAGGGCTCAGCGGGTGGCGCGAGCTCGGGTGCGTCGGCCAGGCTCTGGTCCTGCACTGTCATGGGACCTCTCAGGTGAGATTTTTGTCATTGCTATCGGCACCCTAGCATAACACGTCCTGCCACCGACCGGCAAGCGGGTCCGAATCGGGGCGCTGCACCCGTTCATATCGGTGAGCAACCGACCAGACACTCGTGGCGGGCCGTGCCCGCTTGCGCGCGAGGGTTCCCTGATGAGCCGCGAGAGCGATACGATCCTGATTGTGGAGGACGACCCGGCGATTGCCCGCCTGCTCGATGTCTATCTCGCGCAGAAGGGCTACAAAGTGCGCCTGGCCAGCCGTGGCGAGGAGGCTCTGGCAATCTGTCGCACCACCCCCCCGGATCTCGTCGTCCTTGATGTGCGCCTCCCCGATATCAGTGGCTACGACGTCGGCATGGCCCTGCGCGCCTCTCCCGAGACCCAGAACATCCCGATTGTCGTGCTCACCGCTTTCAATGAGAAGTCCGAGCGGCTCACGGCCCACGATGTCGTCAAGGCCGACTACTTTCTCGGCAAACCCTTCGACATCGAGGAGCTCTACTCCGTTATCCGCAACCAGCTGCGCGAAGGGCGCCGCCGGGGCCACTACCACCCCGTGACAAACCTGCCCACGGGTGAACTGGTCAACAACCAGCTGCGCGCCCTGCTCGGCACCACAAGCTGGACGCTCGCGCTCATCCGGATCAACGGCTTCGAGCGGTTCACGCAGCTCTACGGCGTGGTGGTGGGCGAAGACGCGCTCAAGTTCACCGCCCTGCTCCTCTGCGAGGTAGTCCGACGCCATGGTGTGGCAACCGACTTCGTAGGCCAGCTCGTCGTTGGGCCATACTTTTTGATTATCTCTGCCCCGGAGCGCATCGAGGCGATCGCCGCCGATCTGCTGGCCCGCTTCGACGCGGAGATCAAGCCGCACTACGCCTTCCGCGATGTGCAACAGGGCCGCGCCCCGCAGATGGCGCTGTCGGTAGCGGTGATCAGCGACACAGACGGCCCATTCAGTGATATCCGCGAGCTCACCGAGGCCGTCGAGGCACTGCTCCCCCACGCCCCACCACCGCCGGGCAGCGCCGATCGGCGCAGCACCGTCGCCCGCAGGAGCACTGCCGACGGTCACGCAGGCTGACGCCGCGCCTTACCCCTCCAGGCCCCAGGCCTGAAGCTCTTCGAGCCAGCGATGGCTGGTCAGATCCATGTGGGCGGGGGTCAGACTCACGTAGCCATGGGCCACGGCGGCCACATCGGTGCCATCCTCGTGGTGATCCTCAGGCTCGGAGCCATCGATCCAGTAGTAGGGGCGACCCCGCGGATCGTGGCGCACCACCAACTCGTCGCGGTAGGAGCGTCGCCCGAGGCGGCAGATACGGATGCCATGCACCTGCTCTGGGGGCCGGGCGGGCGCGTTCAGATTGAGCAGGATGCCTGCTGGCAGACCCTGCTCGCTGGCCTTACGCACCACCCGCACAACCGCCTCCTGCGCCGCTCGGAAGTCCCAGGGACCCTCCTTCGGACGGAATTGGGAGACGGCGATGCCGGGGATGCCGAAGACGATCCCTTCCATTGCAGCCGCCACCGTACCGGAGTAGAGCAGATCGGTGCCGAGGTTGGCGCCAAGATTGATCCCCGAGACGATCAGGTCCGGCTTTCGCGGCAGCAGACCCATTACGGCAAGCGCAACGCAGTCGGCGGGTGTGCCATCACAGATCAGAGCCGGGCTTCCGTCGGGCAGGGCACCCTCCCAGGCCCGTAGCGGATCAAAGAGCTTCCGGTAGTGCCCTGCCGCGCTCCAGTTGCGATCGGGGGCCACTACCACCGTTTCGCCCACCGCGCTGAGCGCGGCCCGCAGCGCCACCAGCCCCTCACTCTGGTAGCCGTCGTCGTTCGTGACGAGGATGTACATATTACTCTTTCGGCAAATCCATATCGCTCAGGCGAACGGTCTTACGGCCCTGGAATTTGATCGTTTTCTGGCCCTCACTGGAGAGCTGGCCACTCTGCTCGAGATTCTTGATCTCGGCCTCCATCGTCTGGGCGAGCTCAAGCTCACCCTGGCTCAGCAGGCGCGTCACCGCGCTCTTGAGCTTCTGGGTGGCGCCAGCCACATCGCCGGCTGAGAGATCCTGGAGCGCGCGGGTCTGTAGTTTGAAGGCGCTCACCTTCTCGACGATGTTCATCACGCCGGGGTTGACCTGCTGCAGCTGGGCCTGGTCGGCGGTGAAAGTGAGCAGGAGATCCACCCGGGCCTTCTCGCCGCTGCGGCCAAGGGCCGGCACATCGTAGACGACCTCAGCCTGACCCACCCGGTAGCTCCCCACCGGCCGTGGATCGACGAGCAACTCCACGAGGAGCGCGCGACCCTGGCCCGTCTCGATTTCGCCGAGCGGCACCGTCACGTCGCGGTCACCGAGAGGCCGGTAGCCCAGGTTGTTGATCAGCGGTGTCACCTGCCAGACGGCCCGGGGGGAAACGCCCTGCACGAGGCGCAGGTTGAGCGTCGCGCCCTGGACGGCGGCATTCTGGGCCTGCTGCACGGTCTGCTGGAAATACTCGGTGATCTCGTCCGGGCGAGCGATGTAGTCGGCGGTACCGCCGGAGCGGTTGGCCATCTCGATCAGCAGGTCCTCGTTCCAATCTTTGCCGACGCCGAGCGCCGTGATCGGCACCCCCATGCGGCCGGCCTCCTCGGCGCGGCGCAGGCATTCGTCCTCATTCTCGGTCTGCCCGTCGGTGAGGAGCACCAGGCGCCGAATAGCGCCAGCCTGCTCGCGCTCGATCTCGCGCAGCCCCTTCTCCAGCGCCGGAGCGATCTTGGTGCCACCTGCGTCCCGAATCCGGGCTACGCGCTCCTTCACAGCACGCTGGTCAGTCACAAGTCCGGCCGGAACGAGCACCTCGGTGCGATGGTCGAAGATCACCACCGCAGCCGTATCCTGCGGGCCGAGCAAGTCCACGGCCATACTCACAGCCTGACGCACGCGCTCGATCTTCTCGCCCTTCATCGAGCCGCTCCGGTCAAGCACAAAGCAGACGTTGACCGGCATGCGCACCTGGGCAACGACCCGGGTAGGCTGCACCTCAAGCAGAGCGTAGACCACCTGCGGCGTAGTGGTCGCGGCGAGGAAAGGGCGAGCAAGGTTGGCTCGCAGGGTTACTTCACCGGCCATGAGCTACTCCCTCTGGCCAGGCGCGAGCGCCGGCCAGAATCAGAACCACAGCGCTTCTTATGCGACGGCGTGGACGCGCCTGCTGTTGCGCGGCGTAGCCGCCACCAGTATAGCACCTGGCGGCCCATTTCTCGGTCCTCTACCAGCTTGAGGGGGTGCCCTATGGTTCTGCGCGGCCGCCGGCGTGGGCTGTCCGTAGCCCGCTTGAGCGGCCCGGCCTGCGCGGGGTTGCCCTCTATCGCCGAGCCTTTCAGAGCCAGGGCGTGAGCCGTCAGTATCATCGGCCACTAGCTTTCGGCGGTTCTGCTGGCGCCCCGATCTTCCGAGATCAGCACCTTATCAATACGCAGGTTATCCATATCAATCACCTCGAAGCGCCAGCCGCCCCAGCGTACAACATCGCCGGTCGTCGGGATCTGGCCGATCAGGCTGATCACGAAGCCGGCCAGGGTATCGAAGCGGTAGGTCTCCTCGTCGGGAAGCTCCTCGACATTCAGCAGGCGCTTGACTTCATCGATATTCAAGGCGCCCTCGGCGAGCAGCGAGCCATCCTCGCGGCGAATCACCGGCGGCGGCGAGGCGTCATCGAACTCGTCGTCAATCTCGCCGACGATCTCCTCCAGCACGTCCTCGAGCGTCACCACACCCTCAATCCCCCCAAGCTCGCTCACCACCAGTGCCATATGGCGCCGGCTCTTGCGGAAGGTTGCCAGCAGCGCCGAGGCGCGGCTATTCTCAGGCACATAGATGGGTGGGGCGATCGCCTCGCGCACCCGGGCACTCTCGCCCTGGCGCCGGTAGAGCATCAGCAGGTCGCGCACGTGCACCGTGCCAACAATCTGGTCAGGTGTCTTCTCATAGACCGGGAAGCGGGAGTAGCCGCTCTCGAGGAGCTCATCGAGCACCTCGCCGAGCGAGGCATCGGCCTCGACCATCTCCACATCGTGGCGTGGCGTCATAATATGGCGCACAGCCCGGTCGCTGAACTTAAAGATACTCTCGATGAACTGCTGTTCCTGGGGCTCAACCAGGCCGCCCTCGGCGCCCTCGCGCACCAGCGCCTTGATATCCTCCTCGGTCACCCGCTCCTCGGGCACATTGCCGCGCCCGATCAGGCGCAGAATGAGATTGGTGGAGGCACTCAAGAGCCAGATCACGGGGGTGCTAACATTGGCGAGCACCGTCATCGGGCGCGCCATGGTGGCGGCGATGGCCTCCGCACTCTGCAGGGCGATGCGCTTGGGTACCAACTCGCCGAGCACTAGGGAGATGTAGGTCACAAGGAGCACCACGAGAGCCTGGGCGACGGCGGAGGCATAGGGGCCGATATAGGGGAGCGTCGTGAGCCCGGGGGCCAGGCGCGCCGCGAGGGCCGAGCCGGCAAAGACGCCGCTCAGGGTGCCGATCAGGGTGATGCCAACCTGAACAGCCGAGAGAAAGCGGTCAGGGTCATCCTGGAGGTGCAGCGCGGCGGCGGCACCCTTGTCGCCGTTCTCAGCCCGCTGCTCAAGCCGCCCGCGGCGAGCCGAGACCATCGCCAGTTCCGTGCCGGCGAAGATGCCGTTGGCCACCGCCAGAGCCAGGATGATCAGAATCTCGACCATGGGTACTCCATCGAGACGGCAAGAGGCAGGCCGAAGCAGGCGCGCGGCTGGGGGCCGTGGGGCCATCCCGTCCTGCCGCGCGCCGGGGCCTGCCTCCTGGATGAAGGGCCGTCAACCATCTACTGGAAGTGCACGATCCTCAGAAAGCTCTCGGCCTTGAGCGAGGCGCCGCCCACCAGCGCCCCGTCGATATCAGGCTGAGCCATCAGTTCGTCCACATTCTCGGGCTTGACGCTGCCGCCATACTGAATGCGGACAGCCCGGGCCCGCTCCTCCCCGTAGAGCTCTGCCAGGGTCTGCCGGATGGCCAGATGCATGGCCTGGGCATCGGCGGCAGTGGCGGTATCACCCGTGCCGATCGCCCAGATCGGCTCATAGGCGATCACCACCTCGGCGATCTGCTCGGCGGGCACCCCGGCCAGGCCAGCACGCACCTGGGCCGTCACCACCGGCTCGGCCTCGCCAGAGTCGCGCTGGGGCTTGCTCTCACCCACGCACATGATCGGGCGTAGCCGGCTGCCAAGGGCGGCCAGCAGCTTGCGGTTCACACTGGCATCGGTGTCGCCGAAATACTGGCGGCGCTCGCTATGGCCGACGATCACGTAGCGACAACCAACGTCAACGAGCATGCCAGGCGCCACCGCCCCGGTGTAGGCGCCCTGAGCTTCGTAGAACACGTCCTGAGCGCCGAGTTGAATAGCCGTGCCCACGAGCAGCGGCCGCAGCGGGAAGAGGGCGGTATAGGGTGGGCAGATCACCACCTCGCGGTCGTGCACAGCGCCGAGACCGGCGAGCAACTCACGCACAAGCGTCACCGCCTCACCGACTGTCTTATGCATCTTCCAGTTCCCCGCGATGATCGGGGTGCGCATAGCTGCTCCTTTTGATGGCGCGAAGGCTCGATCTGCGGAGGCCACACCGACGGGCCGCTCAGATCCGGATCGCGAAGGTTAGCAGGAGGGCCACCGCAACCGTGGCCCCGAAGACGCGCCAGTCCCAGGCGAGCACCTTGGCGCCATCAAACGGGCCAGCCGGGATCATGTTGAAGAGCCCGAGCCAGGCGTTGATGCTGTAGCCCATGGCCACCACACTGCGTAGTGGCACGCCGAGCAGTTCGGCACGCGGTGGGATGGCGAAGGAAGCACCCAGGAAGAACAGGGCGAGCACGAGATTGGCCACCGGGCCGGCCAGAGCGATCAGGCCACTCTGGCGCGGGGTGAGATACCCACGATGCCAGACGGCCCCCGGCGCGGCGATGAACACACGCAGAAATGCCAGGGCGATCGAGATCAGCAGCCAGGCGTTGTTGGCCACAAAATGAGCCTCGGCCCCGAATCGGCGCGCGACCACCCGGTGGGCCAACTCGTGGAGCAGGAAGCCGATCCCGCAGGTCACGGCGGCCGCCAGCAGTGCAACAGGAAAGAAGCCCGTCAGTACCTGGCCACCGACTACGTAGATCGCGAAGGCCAGCGAGGTGCCGGCCCATGCCTTCAGCAGCTCCAGGTTATCGTTACGGCCCCGTAGGGCAACCTCATCGCTCGGCTGGGAAAAGATATCGCGCACAGCTGACTCCTCCACGGCTGCACCCGCACGGGCACAATCCCGCTCCTGTGCATTGTAGCATAAGGCGTTCGCCCCTCTGTCTGCCTGTTACCTACCGGATACCTAGCTGTCACCGAGCGGTTACCCACAGCCGCCCGTGCCCGCCCTATACTCCGGCCTACGTACTCGCATCGTCGTAGCAGGAGGAGGCTCCGGTGACCACGCCAGCAACGCAGCCCGACATTGTCCACCGTGCCCAGAGCGCCGACCCCCAGGCCCTTGCCGCCATTTACGAGCAGTACGCACCGGCCATTTTTCGCTACGCCTACTACCGCCTCGGCGATCCCGAGCTCGCGCGCGACGTCCAGTCAGACGTCTTTCTCCGCATGATTGAGAGCATCGACCGCTACGAGGATCGGGGCTGGTCGATCAGCGCGTGGCTCTACCGGATCGCGCACGCCCGCACGATCGATGTGCTCCGCCGCATCGACCGCCAGCCCCAGGTGCCGCTGGAGGCGTGGAGCGCGCTGGCCGACGGGCCCGACGAGGCGCTCGATCTCACAGCCGACCGGGCGGCGCTGGGCAAGGCCATGGCCCGGCTCAATCCGTGCCAGCGCCGCGTGGTGCTCTTGCGCTTCGTCTACGGGCTGAGCATCGAGGAGACCGCCCGGCAGATGGGCCGTTCAGTCGGGTCGGTGAAGGCGCTGCAGCACCGGGCCACGGCGCGGCTGGGCAAGCTGGTCCGGGCCGAGCTCGGGGATGGCTAGAGGCCTCAGCGCTTTTTGAGCACGCTCACGAGCTCGTTCAGAGAAAGCGCGGAGAGGTGGCGCGGGGGCGCCTTCGGCGTGCCGCAGAGAAGCAGGCGGTGGCTCGGATGCAAATACCAGTCAGCCTGACCGTCCACCTTCTGCAGGTCGCGGTAGATCGGCTCCAGATCGACGCTGGAGCGCTGCTGCGCCGCCACCCCCATGTAGCCGCGCCGATCGCGGTAGGCGTACAGCACCGCGCCGTGGCGATATGCCAGCCGGCTGGAGGCGCCATCGTCGCTCTGCATCGCGATGCCGAGGCCCCAGCGCGTCTGGAACTCCAGGCGACGGCCAAAGGCTCGCTCTAGCCGCAGCTGGCGCTGCTCGTGCTCGTACCAGGCATCCAGATTCGGGAGCATGGCCCGCGCTACGTGGTGGGGCCGGTTGGGGTACAGCGCGTTGTAGCCCGCGATCAGGTCGGTAATGTTGAAAAACACCGGCTGGCGACCGGGGCCGGCTTCCGCATGGTCGATGCGCGTTACCTGATCGACCAGACGGCGGAGCGCCTCATCGCCCGGGGCGAGCTCCCGGCGCACCAGTTCGGCGGCGCTCAGGCTACTATCAGCACTATGGTGGTGGTCGAAGCGGCCACCGCCGGTGTCAACGTGGACCACCTGCGGATCGGCGTCGGCAGGGGCACCACCCAGGGTGCGCCCAGCCGGAACAAACTCAAGCTCAGCCTCTTCGGCGCCTCCAAAGCGCACGAGAATCCAAATCGCAGCGAGACAATCCAGGTCCGGGGCCAGGTGGCCGACGATGACAGATGGGCTTACCAAACGCGAACCGCTCTTCTAGCTCACTGCTGCGCTGGGGGGCAAACAGCGCAAACGCTTCCTCGTGCCCGCCACCCACCACTACCAATGCTGGCCGGGTTGTTCAGGCAGGCTAGCCAGCGTAACCTTTGAGACTTCAAGTATAGCAGACGAGTAACACCTGTCAATTGGCAGGCACGTTTGTCCGCTGCCACAGGCAGTCGCCCCCACCGCGCCCGTGTGTTCCCGAGCCCTCGCCTGCGCGAGGGCAGGCAACCAGGCGGATACGCACCTCAGACCCGAACGGCCCCAACGCCTCCGAAGACCTCTTGCGAGCGTGGTATACTAGGCGCGCTCCGGGGCCGGAACAGCGCCCGGCCCTGTTATACCATATCTCGCGGCGCTACCGGACAACGATAGCGTGTTCCGGGAAACGACGCGGTAGGTACGACGCACCCACCCGGCACGTCGTGCACGGCGCATCCTCTGGCACCCCACCCGGCGCCCGGTTCTCATCAGCGGCAGGAGTGCTCACTCGATGGTTATGATCAATCGCCTGCACCCCACCCACGCTCGCGAGGTTACGGTCGAGTGGCTGCGCACCATCCCCTACGTCGTTCACTCACCATATCGCGGCCCGACGATTGCCGGCGTGGTGCTCAAAGATCTCACCGCACACGTGGACGGGCGCGGCGACGTAATCGAGCTCTGGAGCCGCTCCTGGATCGAGCGCGATGGCCTCGTTGTCCCTCAGCACGTCTACCAGAGTGCTACCGACTACGGCGTCGTGAAGTGCTGGCATCTGCACAACGAGCACACCGACCAGTTCACCGTGACCCGGGGGAAGCTCCAGGTCACACTGGTGGACATCCGCCCCGACTCACCGACTTTCGGCCACGTGAACCCGATCTTCCTCGGCACCCAGAAGCCCCGTCTGGTCAAGATCCCGCCGATGGTCATGCACGGCTGGAAGGCGCTCTCCTCGCCCGAGGTGATCGTCGTCAACCTGCAATCGCACATCTATGACGCCGCCGACGAGTTCAAGTTCCCCTGGGACTGCGTGCTGACCGAGGTGTGGGAGCCGCGCAATGGCTAGCGGCTACTCGCCGACGACCCCCTCCATGTGCTCCAGGCGCACCACCCGCCCCGTCCCGTCGACTTCCACGGCAACCAGATCGATCCGCCAGCCAGTTGTTGCCGGCAGGCCGGCCTCCTCCAGGTAGGTGTAGGCGAGTTGCGCAAGCCGGCGGGCTTTGGCCGGGCCAACCCCGCTCTCCGGCGCCAGCGCGCCGACCGTGCGCGTCTTGACCTCGACAAAAAGGATCTGGTCGCCCAGCCGGGCGACCAGATCGATCTCGCCGAGGCGACAGCGCCAGTTTTGTGCCAGGAGGGTGGCCCCACGGCGCCGCAGATGTGCCAGGGCCGCCAACTCGCCAAAGCTCCCGAGGGCCCGCCGCCTATCCAAAGGCATACTTGCGCCAGACATCGTGGCGCTCCAATTCGCCCAGCAGGGCGAATGCGACGTACTGGGGCTGGCGCGGCGTTGTCATGAGCAGCATATTGGCCTGCTCGGGCGTGCGGCCACCCTTGCGGTGGTTGCAGTCGCGGCAGGCCGTGACCACATTTTCCCAGGTTGTGGTGCCCCCTTGCGAGCGGGGAATCACGTGGTCCATCGTCAACTGGGAGCGACCGGGCTGCACCCCGCAGTACTGACACGTCTCTCGATCGCGGGCGAAAACGCCCCGGCGCGAGCAGGGAAGCTTGAGCCGGCGGGGGATACGGATATAGCGAACTAGCCGGATGACCAGCGGCACATCAAAGCTGAGCATGCGGGCCCGCAGTTGCTGCGCGGCGGCCTCCACGAGCTCCGCCTTCTCCTGTAACAGCAGGACGACCGCGCGCCGTACCGAGATCAGCTGAAGTGGCTCGTAGCTGGCATTGAGAACGAGGACACGCTGTCCCAAGGCACCCACCCCCTTCAAGAACCGTTGTACGTGTACAATGGCTCTTCGCTCGGGGGGAAGGTGTAAGCCCCCGGCTAGAGCGTTTGGCCCCTGGCCCGGCTAGCCGAGGAGACCGCACGGATCGCCCGGAGCACCGCGCCACTGCCTACGCCGCCTCTGCGGGCGTCGTTGCAGCTATGGCACGCCTGTATGTGTACGCCGCTTCGAGCGGTACAGCACAGGCGCGGATGCGAATTGGGCCATCCAGCAGTCATGGCGAACGAGCCTCTCGCTTGCGCCTCTGAGGGTTGTGAGGCGCGGAACATCTGCTGCTTCACTATAAAAGTAGCATGCCCGGGCGCGAGTTGTCAATTTTTGCCCCGGAGCGCGGCGGTTTCGGGAACACGTGATGGCATCGTTCGCCCGGCCCGACGGTTGTGGGGCATCCGGGGCCACTCAGCCGTGGTGGCCAGGGGCTTACGCCGGCCCCCGCGCACGTGGGCCTATGTCCCGCACAGGCAAGGCTGGCACCGCGCAGGGGCCGACCCACACAGGCGGGTGCGCCATTAGCGCCGGGCTCTGCAGCACCCGTGAAGGCACCGCTCAGGGCAAGGAATCCACGGTACGGCGCGCCGCCTCGCTCACGATCAGCCCGTCGATCAGCTGTTCCACCGGCGCCCAATCATCGGTAAATGGTCGATAGGCCGCCTGATCGGCGGTAAAGCGGCGAACCGGCCCGAAGCGGCCCTCATTCAGCGCCCAGTACATCACCAGCTGGAGGGCCCGGTAGCGCGGCTCATCCTCTGCGGCGACGGCCATCCGGGCGGCGTTGGCGGCGAAGTTGGCCGCGCCGTCGCCCACCGGCGTCGTAACGCCTACAAGGATCGCGTTCGAGAATCGCGTGTCGATCACATACACCTCGGGGAAGACGGCGAGCATGGTCGAGGCCAGGGCGTTGACCAGCCGGTCGTCGCCGCTGGCCGGCCGCCCGGCGTTCACCACCGCCACACCCCGGGGGCTCAGCCGGGCGCGCACCTCTGCAAAGAACTCCACCGTCGTCAGGTGGAAGGGGATGTACGGCTGATGGTAGGCGTCCATGCCAATAACATCGTAGCTCCGCTCGGTGGTGGCAAGCCAGGCGCGAGCATCCTGGGCGTAGGTCGTGTAGTTCGGGAAGGCCGGGTCCTCGTCTTCCATGGCAAAGTAGCGCCGGCCCACGTCGATGATCGCCGGGTCGATCTCCACGGCGTCGATCAGGGTGTCGGGGCCATAGATCGCCAGAAACTGCTTGGGGATGCTCCCCGCCGCCGAGCCGAGCAGCGCCAGGCTCCGCACGGCCTCGGGGCCGGCATCGGGGTAGAGGTAAGGCGCCACGGCAAAGTAATCCCACGGGCCGCCGTCGGTCAGCAGATCCAGGGGGTCGCCCGTCTGCTCGTACTTGAGCCGGTAGATCGAGTGGATGGCCTGGCCCTCATTCAGGATGAGCACACGCCGGGGATCGCTGACTCCGGAGCTGTAGCGTACCTCCTGGTCGGCCACCTGAATATAGTGATAGGCCGACTCACGCTCGGCGAGCAGGCGGCAGTTGAAGCAGTCGGCACTCTTGAGCTCCCCGCCGAGGCCCGCATGGGCGCTCGCAAGCGCCGCGACGATCGCGAGGAGCAGGAGCGCCCGCCAGTCGCGCAGGCCGATCGCGCCCAGAGCAACCAGAAAGGCGGCGAAGAGGAAGATAGTGGCGCTGGTGCCGACGAGCGGGATGAGCACGAGCACGGTGAGGAAGGTGCCAACGATCGAGCCGAGGGTTGAGAGGGCGGAGATGGTGCCGGCTGTGCGCCCCGCCGCCGCCACGCCCTGTTCGGCCTGTAGGAGCTTGAGCCGCACCGCGAACGGGCCGACCATGGCCATCAGGATCACCGGGGCGGCGAAGAGCAGTACGACCACCGCCAGCGAGCTCAGGAAGCCGCCCGCAGCCACCGTCTTCAGCGACACCTGAGCCAGGCGCAGGAGCGGGCGGGCCACGAGGGGGATGATCGCGCAGAGCAGCCCGGCCCATGCGATCAGCCAGTAGAGCAGCCGCCCATCGGGCCGCCGATCGGCCAGCCGGCCACCCAGCCAGTAGCCGGCCGCCAGGTAGACGAGCGTCATGCCGATCACGACAGCCCAGATCGGCTGCGAGGTACCGAAGAAGGGCGCCAGCAACCGGGGCATCACCATCTCGATCCCAAGCGTGCCGACGCCCGCAAGGAAGACGACGGGCAGGAGCAAGCGATCGCTCAACGGGCTCGGGGTTAGCACAGCTGTCTATCACTCATAGCGGTCGAGATGCGGAGCATCTGCGTCGGGCGCCGACCGAACTGGCCTGCCCATCACCATGACGATGGGCATGGGCCGACGAGCGCGTGTTTCGGAGTGGTTACGTGAGCTGCCGAGGGTTGCAGCGCTTCAGAGCGCCATCCGCGTGCGGTGCTCCGGTTCCTGATGTTCGGTTCCTGGGCGAGAGCACCCGGAACCCCGCACGCGGTAGCGGCGAGCGTTTCAGCGGATCGCGCCGAGGATCAGATTGTGCAACAGCTGGATGAGCAGCATAGCCACGAGCGGCGAGAGGTCGATCATGCCGATGCTCGGCAGGATGCTGCGGATAGGGGCGAGAATCGGCTCAGTGATCTCGCGCAAGATCTGGGTGATACGCATGTTGCCCATGGGATCGATCCATGAGATCAGCACGCGGCCGAGGATGGCGAACAGCAGCACGTTGAAGAGCAAGTTGATGAACGTGACAATGTAGCCGGACATGCGAGGGCGCCTTTCTCACGAGCGATGACGGGTCGGCGGGCATTGCCGACTGCGTGCGACCAACAGCGTCCTACGGCTCCAGCCGCGCGCGCACTGCGGCCGCGTGGGCAAAGAGCCCCTCGGCCTCGGCAATCCGGCGAGCGGCGGGGCCGATGCGCGCCAGGGCTGCGCCGTTCAGCCCCACCAGCGAAATGACCTTGCGGAAATCGTCCACGTTCACCGGCGAGGCAAAGCGGGCCGTGCCTTCGGTGGGCATGATGTGCGAGGGGCCGGCAAGATAGTCGCCCAGCACCTCGAACGACTGCTCGCCGAGGAAGATCCCACCCGCGTTGCGCACCTTGCCCACGTAGGCCCACGGGTCGGTCAGAAGCAGGCACAGGTGCTCGGGACCGTAGTCGTTCGCGAGGGCGAAGGCGGTATCCAGGTCGGGCACGAGCACGATCGCGCCACGGCTCTTCACCGCCTCGGCCGCCGCCCGGGCGCTCGGCCCGGGGAGGGCCTCGAGTTGCTGGCCGACCTCGGCCTGCACCGCCCTGGCGAGGGCCGGCGAGTCGGTCAGCAGGATGGCGCTGGCCTCCACATGCTCGGCCTGGGCCAGCAAGTCGGCCGCTACCAGCCGTGGCGCCGCGTGCCCATCGGCGATCACCAGCGTCTCCGTCGGTCCGGGCAGGCTCTCAACCCCAACCGCCCCGTAGACCAGCCGCTTGGCCTGGATCACATAGCGGTTCCCCGGGCCGGCGATCTTGTCCACCCGGGGCACAGACTCCGTGCCATACGCCATGGCCGCAATCGCCTGGGCTCCACCGACGGCAAAGACCTGATCGACCCCCACCAGGTGGGCCGCCGCGAGCACCAGCTGCGCGGGCACGCCCGTCTCTCGCTGGGGCGGCGAGCAGACGACAATCTGCTCGACACCGGCAACCCGCGCGGGCACCGCCGCGTGGATCAACGACGATGGCAGCGGCGCCGCCCCGCCCGGAACGTAGACGCCGACCCGCTGGAGTGGCACCACCAGCTGGCCCCGTGCTCCTTCGACGCTAAAGTCGACCCAGGAGTTGCGGATCTGGCGCTCATGGAAGCGGCGGATCTCGGCGACGGCCAGCTCCAATGCCTCTCGCAAGGCCCGGTCAAGCCCATCGGCGGCGGCGGCCCACACCTGGCGCGGTACCTCCAGCACCTCCGGGGCCACGCCATCATAGCGCGCGCTGAATGCACGCACAGCCGCGTCGCCCCGGGCACGCACCTCGGCGATAATCGCCGCTACCGCCTGGGCCGTGGCATGGTCTTCGTCTAATGGCCCACGCCGCAGGACACCTGCCCGTGCCTCGGCAAGGTTCTCCACAATGGGGATGGGCATCAGCCAGCCTTTCCTTCACCACTGTCTCAACACATTATACCGCCACCCCGCCCCGCTTCGCGTGTCGTCGCGATTAGCGCAGCCGAAACCGCGCCACAGCGCGGATCTTTGGCAGAGAACGCTTGACAGGTACGACTCTATCGCGTATGATGGCTTCAGCGCAGTGTAAACCATAAACACGCCCCACCTGGCCCCATGCTTGGTGTATGTCGTGCTGATCGGGCGTTGTTCGCCTGGATTCGTTTTACGCTATGATGAGGTCACCATGAGCCAGCTGCGAGGACGTTGGGCAGGGTTGCTGGTCCTGCTGACGGTGGCCGTTCTGCTCGGGTCTGCGCCAGCCGCTCCCGCCCAGGCCCAGGGCAAGATCTACTTCCCGCAAACGGGGCACTTCCTGGGCGGCGCGTTTCGCTCCTACTGGGAGCGCAACGGCGGCGTTGAGCTCTTCGGCTACCCCGTCTCGCCCGAGTTCGTTCGTAACGCGGATGGGCGGGTAGCCCAGTACTTCGAGCGGGCCCGCTTTGAGCTGGACGTGGTGAACAACAATGCGGTGATCAGCCTCGGGCTGGTCGGTCGCGAGTATCTCGCGGCCACCGGGCAGGGCTTTCCGCCCGTCGCACCGGTGCGCGCCCCGGGGTTGCGCTTCTTCCCGGAGACGGGCCACACCCTGCGCGGCGAGTTTCGCAACTTCTGGGAGCGCCGGGGTGGCCTGGCCCGCTTCGGCTACCCGATCAGCGAGGAGCTCGTTCAGCAACTGGACGATGGGCGCAACTACCTGGTGCAATACTTTGAACGAGCCCGCTTCGAGCTGGTGGGGAACCGCGTGCGGCTAGGGCTGCTCGGCAGCTTCCTGGTGCCATGCCAGCTTCGCCCCGGCTTCCCCGTCACTGCTCCACCGAGCGGGCCGGTGCCGGAGGGCAACTCCGACCGCTGCGGTGCGATCCCCAACTTCGCCTCCCGCGTCTTCCCCGACCCGAGCACCCCGGGCACCACGCTCGGCTTTGAGGCCGGCGGCTACCAGCGCGGCGAGGAGGTTGCGCTCTGGCTGAACATCCCGGGTGGCAGCGTGCGCGCCCTGCCCTACCGCGCCATCGCCGACTTCGACGGCGTGGTGCTGATCGGCTTCCGCACCGAGAGCCGTGACCCGCTGGGTAACTGGTCGATCGTTGGCCAGGGCCTCAGGAGCGGCCGGGTCAACGTGGCGACCTTCCGGCTCACGCGCTAGTGCAGCCGTCCAGAAGCCGCCTGCCGGTTGCCGGGAGCGCGGGCGTCCTGCACGCATCCAGCCGGGGCGGGGGAGATGCCCGCGCTCCCAGGCCACACGGGGAAACAACCATCCGGCGTGGACGACTCGCGTGACGGTGGTGCCATCAGCGCCGCGAGGGGTGGAAACTGGCCGTGGTGCGCGCAGCCCACGGCGGCATTGTGGGGGTGCTCGGACATCCCGCGCGCCTGGCCCCGCAAGCGGAAGTGTTCCGAGCAGTGCTCCAGGCGGCGTTTCGGCGGCTCGCCACATGCGCGCACAACGGGAACTGGCAACCTTACGGCCGGGCCTCGAGCAGTAGCTGCACGTCGGTTGGGGTTGTTTCACCCGCCCGCAGCACGCTGAGGGTAATCGTGTCGCCTGGCTCGTGGTTCAGGTCGAGCAGGCCGATCAGCTGGTCACCATCGGCCACCGGCGTCCCGTTGATCGCCACGATGATATCGCCGCCCACACGCAGAGGAAAGCCGTTCACCTGCTCCTCGCGGTTACCCGCGCGCAGTCCCGCATCGGCGGCGGGGCTCTCGGGCCGCACATCGGTCACCAGCACACCCCGCTGCACGGGTAGCCCCAGGCGCTCGGCAAGCAGCGCGTCCACCGAGAACATGCTGATGCCCATCCAGGGGTGCCGGTAGCTTCCATCGCGGATGAGCGCCGGAACGACCTTGCGCACCGTGCTTGCCGGCACCGCGTAGCCTACGCCCTCGAAAGAGTCGCCACCCTGGCTCACGGCGATCGCCGTGTTCACCCCGATCACCTCGCCGCGCACGCTGAGTAGCGGGCCGCCGGAATTGCCGGGGTTGATCGCCGCATCAGTCTGGATGATGTTCGGGATGCTGAAGGTACCGAACTGGCGGGTGGGGCCACGCAGTGTGCGCCCGAGCCCGCTCACAACACCGACGGTAAGGGTATTCTGCTCGCCGAATGGGCTCCCGATCGCTACGGCCGTCTGCCCAACCTCAACCTCGCGTGACTCACCGAGCGGCAAGGGCGCTACACCGCTCGGCAGCTGGCGCACTTTGATCACGGCAAGGTCGCTATCGGGATCGGTACCGATCAACTCGGCAAGGGCTGTTGTCCCGTCCGACCAGCGCACCTGGAGTTGGGTGGCGCCCTCAACCACATGATTGTTGGTAACGATATGGCCCTGGTCGTCGTAGAGGAAGCCCGAGCCCTGGCCGCGCAGGCTGTCGGGCAGGCCGGGCACCTGGGGGTGATCATCGGGCAGGTTGCCACCAATAACCTCGATGCTCACAACCGCCGGGCTTGCGCGCCGGTACAGCTCAACCAGCAGGCGCTCCTGGTCCACCAGGGCACTGCTGAGGGCCGGATCGATCGTGGGCTGGGGCGGGATCGTCGGCAACGGCGCATCGGTGGGCCGGGGCGGGCGCACTGTCGCGGTTGCTTCAGGACGGGCCTGGGCCTGGGCCATGGCCGCAACCTGGGTCTGGATAGCCTCGACCGTCGGGTCCTGGCGCTGCCCAAAGGGTGCGCCACCGAGGCTGCATCCGGCCAGCGTGAGCGTGAGCAGGCCGCCGACCGCTGAGGTGGCTAGGCGTCGTCGCATAGGTATCGTATCTCGGGTGAGTCCTTGAACAGGCGCGTGTCGTCTCGCTGCATGATACCGCAGCCCTACGCGCCGATCGCCCGGCCTGAGTAAGAGTTGTATGAGACTATTGGGTATGCCGTGGGGCCCAGAGTCCCGGCCAGGCGGCACAGAAGCAGAGGCCAGCCGCAAACCCCGCCAGGGCGCCATTGAGCAGGATCAGCCCCAGCGGCGCGAACCACCACCCTGCGTCATGGCCCACGATCTCCAGGGGCCAGAGCAGAAATGGCAGCGCGGCGAGGGCCAGGCGCGCGGCCCACGGCAAGCCCCGGTACCACCAGAGGGCGGCCCAAAGCGGTCCAGCAGCCCCTCGCACGCCCGGGGCCAATCCCTCATCAGTCCTGGTGAACTGGCCGACTACAATCCGGGCGACCCACAGGCCGATCGTTGCGCCCCAGCAGCGGGCGCATACCGCCATCGGCAGGCCCAGCAGCAGCAACGATCGCTCGGGGGTCGGGCAGACGTAGGTCGCCAGGAGCTCGCGAGCGAGTACACCACTCTCCGCGAGCAAGGGCAACTCGCTCGCCCGCAACAGTGGCGAGAGGATTGGCCCGAGAAACAGCGTCCAGAGTAGCGCATCAAAGGGCCAGACGGGCCAGCGCGGCGGATCGGCCCGCCGGCTGCGCAGGGTCATTGTCACCATCTTCAACTCGCTCTACGCCCGCGTGAATCACGACGGTGATTCGGCAGGATTGACCTTCCCTCTGCGAGAGCCGCCCCGCTGGAGCGGAACCGCCCCACTGGGCCAGAGCCGCCCCGCTGGGTCGTCCGGACTATGGAGGATCTGTGTGGTGGCCTATTGCTCAGCCCAGCTTCCGTACGTCCCACCAGATCCCCGGCAGGCGCGCGAGCTTCTCGCGCAGGCTCAGATGCGCGCGGCGGGTGTGGGCATCGTAACCATTGGCGGCGAGCTTGTCAAGGATGCCACGGTACACCCGGGCAGCTGCTCCGATCGCCAGCCGGCTCTCGGGGGGCAGCAGGGCGATCCCCGGCCAGCTTTCGTCGTACAGGCGCTGGGCCCGCTGTACCTCGAAGCGCATCAGGCGACGGAAGCGCTCGTCGAGCACCCCCGCGAGGATCTCGTCGGCCGTGAGGCCAAAGCGCTCGAGATCTTCCTGGGGAAGGTACACGCGGCCACGTTGCGCATCCTCGCCGACGTCGCGGAGGATGTTGGTGAGCTGGAGCGCCACGCCGAGCTTGATCGCATAGGGCTCGGCACCCGGCGCGTGGCCGGTAATGCCCATCACCAGCAGGCCGACGACCGAGGCCACCCGGTAGCAGTAGAGCCACAGATCCGCGAATGTCGCGTAGCGCTGGATGGTCAGGTCCATCGCCACACCGGCCAGCAACTCATCAACCAGCGCAGCGGGCAGGCCGTAGCGGGCGCGTGTATCGTGCCAGGCCACCAGCACCGGGTTGTGGTGGGCGGGGGCATTGCCCCGGGCCTGGTGAACCCAGGCCGCCAGGGCCCGCGCTGGATCGTCAGTCGCGAGGTCGACCGTATCGTCGGTCGTGCGGCAGAAGGCGTACAGCGCTCGCACAGCCCGGCGCTTCTCCACGTCCAGAAATTGGGAGCTAAAGTAGAAGCTCTTGGAATGGCGCCGGATGATCCGCTCGCACTCCGCGTAGGCCTCTGCGATGGCGTGAGGTGGATGAGGGTGCCACTCATCGGTGCCAGGATGGGGCGCCAGGTCGGTGAGGTGAAAGAGTAAGGCCAGCTGCTCCTCGGCGGGGAGCGGTTGAGCCAGGCGGGCGACCGTAGCGCCGAGCGCAAGCGAAGGGACAGTCTTCAACGTCACGCAACTCTCCTTGGTACGCGGTGCATCCATGGGCATGTGCCCGTGCGCACCGGGCGGTCGGCGGGCTGACCGGACGCAGGGGTGCATGGACGTGAGACACGTGGCCCGGTTGCTGCCGGCCCACGAGACCGACAGACGGTTAGCTACGGTGTACGGGCGGTTGCAGTCACCAGGTGCCTATCATCGAGCCGGTACTTCGCAGCGCCCCAGGCTACCACAACCGTCAAGCCAGGTGATCTGTGTCGAACAGTGCTACCTTCATCATACGTGAATCGTAGCATAAAGGCAACTGACGGTGTGCAAAACAAGTGCATCACAGCCCCCCTGGCAGGACGCTGGCTCGCCCTAGCTCCCACCCATGGCCACCGCGTGGCCCCAGGTGGCCTTCCCCATGGCTATTGCAAGCATCTTCTGCCCGCCCGACAGCCTCGGTGCTCCTCTTGGCAGCCGGCCCGGCACATGGATCTGCGCGTCCAGCAGAAAACGACGCGCACAGCTTTTCTGTGCACGTGTCATAAGCCGTGTACTCTTATACAAAACCCTCCCGCAAGCGGGAGGGTGTATGGCCTGAGCGCGGTTCGTTCAGCGGGAGGCAGCGTGGCGGATAACCACCAAAGACAAGCTCTGAGCCAGCTTGCCTATTTGGCAACGCGCCGCAGCGCGCAATTGCAGCAGCCCTGGCCCCTGGCGCTAACGACTATGGCCGAGCAAGTCGGCTACCGTATCAACGGCCTCAAGGGCATCTTTGCCAAGGAAGGTGCCGGGCATGCGCTGGGTCATCACCGGGTTGAGGTTGAAGGCCCGGCCGCCGTAGCCGAAGAGGGGTGTGGGGGGAGCGATGGCAAGGATGGCGCGGCCCGCCTCGAGCAACTGGGTTGCCGTCTCGGTGGTCGAGGCAGCCATCGCCACCAGGTCTGGCCGGAGCTGCCGCACCGTGTCGAGAAGATCCCGCAGGGGCACCTCGGGGCCGAGGTAGATCACCTGCCAGCCGTGGCGCACCAGGAAGACCGCGAGCATGAGCGCTCCCAGGTCATGCTGCTCACTGGGAGCGCAGGCCACGAGCACGAGGCCACGGCCATCGGTAATGTTATAAGTATTGAAGAGGGCCGAGAGCTTGCGGCGAATGAACTGGGTGGCAAAGTGCTCGGCTGTCACGGTGAGCTTGCCAGCGTGCCACTGCTCGCCGATCTCGACCATCACTGGCTGGACCAGTTTGAGGAATACTTCCTCGAGCGGATAGAGCGCGAAGGCCTCACCGAGGATCTGCTCAGCTCGTGTCGCATCAAAATCTACCAGGGCGGCGAGAAACCGGCTGTTGAGCCGCTCCCAGGTATGAGGCTCCGTATCGATGGCCGTGCTGAGCCAGGAGAGGTTCGACTCGTTGCCGTCGCTCATCAGCGCGATCGCCTGGCTGATGGTCAGGCCCTCGGCCGTGCGATCCCGCAGCCAGCGAATCGTCGCGATGTCCCGCTCGGAGTAAAGCCGGTGACCGCCCTCGGTCCGCTGGGGGCGCGGCACACCGTAGCGGCGCTCCCAGGCGCGGAACGTGTCTGCAGGTACGCCCGTCTCCTGAGCGACGGCCTTGGTGTTGTACCGAGGCTTGTCCGAGAATTGCGTCAGAAAATGCTGCTGAGCCATCACGGGCCGCCTTCCCAGCTGCGCACTACGTCGTGTGGGGCACCGTAGTGGCGCGCTACGCGGCAAATGGGGGCGCATAACCAACGGTTTCCTGGCGGCATTGTATCACGTTGCACAAATAGCGTCAATGAAATGCACAAAGAAGTTGTGAGTCGGCACATGCCGTTTGCCAGCGGCTGAAGATCGGCTATAGTGGAGCCAGGGCCGCGCGCCACACGTGGGCCGGGCACGCGTGGTGCGAAGGCGGCCCACCTCCTGGAAACGAGCACCTGGCAGCTTTTCTGAGATCCATGCGCGCGCTGATCACAGGCATCAATGGCTTCGTCGGCGGCCATCTGGCCGATTACCTGCTGGCCCAGGATGGCTGCGAGGTCTGGGGCCTCACCCGGGCGCCCGGGCGACTGCCAACCCACCTCGCCGGGAAGGTGCGCGAGGTCTACGCCGACCTGAGTGACGCCGAGGCCACGCTGCAGGCGATTGTCGCCGCGCAGCCCACGGTGATCTACCATCTCGCCGGGCAGCCCTTTGTGCCCGAGTCGTTCCGCGACCCGGCGGGCACGCTCAGCACCAACACGCTTGGCGCGCTGCATATCTTTCTGGCCCTGATCGAGTACCGCCTCAAAGCCCGGGTGGTGGTGGTCGGCACCAACGAGGAGTATGGCACGATCACCGCAGCCGACCTGCCAATCAACGAAGCTACGCCCCTGCGGCCCGCCAATCCCTACGGTGTCAGCAAGGCCGCCCAGAGTCTTCTGGCACAGCAGTACCATCGGAGCCATGGTCTCGACGTGGTCTGCGTGCGCCCGTTTACGCACATCGGCCCACGCCAGAATGAGCGCTTCGTCACCGCCGCCTTTGCGCGCCAGATCGCCCGCATCGAGCGCGGTCTCCAGCCACCCGTGGTGCAGGTTGGCAACCTGAGCGCCCGCCGCGATTTTACCGATGTGCGCGACATGGTGCAAGCCTACGCGCTGCTCGCCGCCTACGGCGAGCCCGGCGCCGTGTACAATGCCGGGAGCGGCGAGGCGGTGATGGTCCGTGAGTTGCTCGATGTGCTGCTGGAGGCTAGCACAGCCCGGGTTGAGGTACGCCTGAACCCCGAACTGATGCGGCCCATCGACATCCCCCTGGTAGTCTGCGATGCCCGCCGCCTGCGCGAACGCACTGGCTGGACACCCCGCATCCCGCTTCGGCAAACGCTCAGCGACATTCTCGACTACTGGCGCGAGCAGGTAGCCCGCGAGGTGCGCGAGCAATCCGGCATGGACTGAAGATACTGTCACGTTGGCATCATCGGCCGTTCAGCGACGCCTTGTGGCAATCCGCTAAGATGGGCGCTACCGGGCAGGCGTCTCGCGCTGCTCTGTGGTTGTCCGTGTAGTCAGGGGAGCTTCATGAAAGCAGTGATCCTCGTCGGTGGCCTCGGCACTCGCCTGCGCCCCCTCACCTGCAACACGCCCAAACCCATGATCCCGCTCGTCAACCAGCCCTTCATCGAGTGGATGCTCCTCCGCCTGCGCGACCAGGGCATCAGTGAGGTGATCCTCGCCGTCCAGTACCTGGCCGATCGCTTCCGCGAGACGCTCGGCGATGGCTCGCGGCTCGAGATGACGCTGCATATCGTTGAGGAGCCCGAGCCCCGTGGGACCGCCGGCGCCGTGAAGAATGTGGAGCATCTGCTCGATGGCCCGACCTTCGTCTTTAACGGCGATGTGATGACCGATCTCGACCTGCGGGCGATGCTGGCCTTCCACCGGGAAAAACAGAGCATGGTCACCATCTCGCTCACGCCGGTCGACGATCCAACCCAGTTCGGCCTGGTGGAGATGGATGGCCAGAACCGCGTCCAGCGCTTCCTGGAGAAACCCCGCGCCGAGGATATCACCACCAACCTGATCAATGCCGGCACGTACATTATCGAGCCCGAGATCTTTCGCTACGTGCCGCCGAACCAGTTCTACATGTTCGAGCGGGGCCTCTTCCCCGTGGTGCTCCAGACCGGCGATCCCATGTACGGCTTTCCGTCGCGGGCCTACTGGACGGACATCGGCAAGCCCCAGACCTACATCGACGTGCACCACGATATCCTCATCGGTAAGGTGCGCTACGGGTTTCGTGGCCAGCAGATCGCCGACCGAGTCTGGCTGGAGGGCGACGCCGAGATCCACCCTACGGCACAGATTGTCGGGCCGGTGGTGATCGGCCCGGGCACCGTAATCGAGCGCGGCGCGCGGGTGATTGGCCCCAGTGTCCTCGGGGCCAACTGCTCGATCGGGCCCGAGTGCAGCCTCGAAGGGGCCGTCCTGTGGGATGCAAACCGCCTGGAGGAGGGGGTCGTGCTGCGCAACTGTGTGCTCGGGCGCGGTAATCAGATCGGCGCCCGCACCCAGATCGTCGACGGGGCGATCATCGGCGATGCCTGTAGCCTCGGCCCCGAGAACCGGCTCGAGCGTGGTATTCGCGTCTGGCCCAATACGAACCTCGGCGAGCGGGCGATCTCGTTTTAGGCCCAATACCTTGCACCCCAGCCGCGCTTGCGGGCCGTTACCCCTTCGCTCCCGCACGAGGCGCAGGGTAGCCCTCACCCCCGCCGCTGGCGCGGTGGCAGACCTGAGTTGAAGAGGATTGGTTTCAGGCCCGCACCCGGACCCACTGGCCCCATGCGCCGGCCCCAGGAGGAACCTGGCGGGCCGGCGCTACTTTTTGCCCAGGGCCTGGTTGATCTTCTCGTTCACCCGCTTGTCCATCTCGGGAACCGAAGCAGGGGGCGGAGGCGGTGGGGTGGGGCTCGCACCGGGGGCTGCGGTCGCGCGCGGCGGCGCGGTGGCAGCGCGGTTCCGTGCGACGATCACCGCCACCCGGATGACCACGAAGAGCGTCGTGGTACCCACCATCGCCAGCACGAACCAGGGCAGCCAGGTGATCAGCAGGCTCGCGACAGGCGCAGTCGCCAGCAGATTGCTCACCGTCTGGTCGGGCCAGGTAGCCACGGCGTAACGCAGCAGGTAACTCCCGAGCAACGCGCCATTGAGGGCACCCAGCAGCGCCCCTAGCAGCCGGTCGAGTGCTGGCGGCGGCTGCTTCGCCCTGGGATCGGGGCGCGGCAGCATCGCGCTCCCGCCATACCCGACGATGAACGCCACCAGCAGAAATACCGTCGCAAGCAGGAGAAAGAGCGGCAAGGCCGGCTGCTCGGGGCGTACGGTGTCGCGGAGCCACGTGCTGATCCGATCATCCCACAGGTCCACCAGGACCGCTGCAAGCAGGGTGCCGCCAAGCGCGAGCAGGCCCCGCCGTACGCCTCGAAAGAGGCCAACGATCGCCAGCACCGCGATGAGCGCTACCACCAGAATCGACAGCGCCATGGACTCCTCCCCTGATCACGCTATACAGCCTGCTCCGTTCGGGCGTATGTGGAGGGACCCGGCGCGCCACGTTCCTCGATGATGCCGCACAAGCCTTGCGGCGCCAGCGCGCGGCTCCTGCTGCGAATTGTAGCACAGGGCGCCTGAGCACCAGCCGAGCCACCGTTGCAAAGCGTGCTATAATGGCGCACGCGCTTCCACCGCACCACTGTCCGTCCTGCGCCCATCCCGCGCTCCCGATACCCTCGCCGTGGTGATCCGCAGTGTAGTGGCCGCGCACCAGACATCGCGTATCGGAAGGAGGCTCGATCTATGGTTCGTGTCGCAATCAACGGCTTCGGCCGGATCGGTCGGCAGAGCTTCAAGGCGATGCTCGAGTACCACCCGGACGAGTTCGAGATCGTGGCCATCAACGACCTGACCGACAATGAGACTCTGGCCCACCTCTTGCGCTACGACTCGACCTACGGCCCATTCGATGGCGATGTGACGGTCACGGAAGATAAGATCATCGTCGACTACGACGACAACCACTACGAGATCGCAGCCCTCGCCGAGCGCGACCCCACGAAGCTGCCCTGGAGCCAGATGGGTGTCGATATCGTGATTGAGTCGACGGGCCGCTTTACCGAGGCCGAGAAGGCCCGTGCCCACCTGCAGGCTGGCGCCAGGAAGGTGTTGATCACGGCTCCCGCCAAGGGCGAGGACATTACCGTGTGCCTCGGCGTAAATGAGACCGCCTACGACCACGAGAAGCATCACATCATCTCCAACGCCTCGTGCACGACGAACTGCCTCGCCCCGGTGGCCAAGGTCCTCAACGACCGTTTCGGGATCGCGCGGGGCCTGATGACGACGATCCATTCCTACACGATGGATCAGAATTTGCAGGATAACGTCCACAAGGATCTGCGTCGCGCCCGCGCCGCCGCGATCAACATGGTGCCCACGACGACGGGCGCCGCCAAGGCGGTGGCGCTGGTCATCCCGGAGCTCAAGGGCAAGTTCCACGGCTACGCGGTGCGCGTGCCCACCCCCACGGTCTCGATGGTCGATTTCTCGGTCCTCCTGAATCGCGCCACGAGTGTGGAAGAGATCAACCAGGCCTTCATCGAGGCCAGCGAGAGCGAGGAACTCGAGGGCATCCTTGGTGTGAGCGAGGCCGAACTCGTCTCCAGCGATTTCATCGGCACGACCTACAGCAGCGTGGTGGACTTGCCGCTCACCATGAACATGGGCGACGACTTCTACAAGATCGTCGCCTGGTACGACAATGAGTGGGGCTACTCGGTGCGGGTCTCCGACCTGACGGCCTATCTGGCCGATCACTTCGAGTAGGCACTCCGGCACCAGCGAATCGAACAGGGCGGGCCGCTCGATGCGGCTCGCCCTATTTGTGTGATCCGTGCTGCCTCGCTCTAAGGCAGCAGCGCGCTCATGCGGCCGCGAGGGCTGAAGCCAACTACATCCGCGATCGGGGCGGCACGCTCAAGCAGCGCCACCTCGGCGGCACAATGAGGGCAGAGATCGAGGTGGTGCGCTACCGCTGCTCGCTGGAATGGATCAAGGAGCCCCTGGCAGTAGTCAACCAGGATATCGGAGCTTGGGCAACGGAGCCGGTAGAGCCGACGGAGTAGCCGCCCCTGCAGTGAGCGCAGGCGCCGCACCTGGGCCGCGCACTGTGGACAGGCTCGCAGGTGGGCAAGAGTTGCCTCGTCGGCCTCACCGTCGGCGGCGGCAACCAGGGCCGCCCCACTTAGCGCCGGCGGGCACGTGCACTGCTCCTCACGGCTATCGTCCATGCTCATAGCGGGCGCTCCTGCCGTTCCAGCCGGTCCCATCAGCCGACTTGCATAGTAAGAAACGCAGCACCACCAGAATTTTACAGACCGCCACCGCGCGAACCCGACGATCTCCTATTGACGGTAGTAATCATACCATATCGTGAAACATGAAGCGACGCCCCCCACCGGAGCGTCGCTTCATATGCAGGCCTCCGCCCGACTGGTGTCAGGACGCGATCATCTGGCGGAGTTGCTGGTTGCGGCTGAGGCGGCCAAGCACGTTCCGCTTGACGTTATAGACATCATTCACGCTCGTGAAGAGCTCGCTGCGCCGCGCGTAGATGGCGCGGGGCGTCAGCCCCAGCACAAACGAACAGAAGACCACGACCCGCTCAACCTCGCTGTTCAGCTGCTCGTTGATAAAGCGCCAGAACTCCTCCCGGTCTACCCGGCTCATGGCCTCCTCGTCCGGCGATGTCTGGGGGCCATGGTTCGGCGAGATCGTCTCTTCGGGCAGCATCTCCGACCAGGACTGGGCGCGGACGCTATCGATCACCACGCTGGTAGCGCAGAGCTGGAGATACTGGAGCAGGGAGGCGAGGGTAGGGAAGGAGCTGAAGCGTTCCGGGTTGATCGCGCGCCAGAACTTGGTGAATGCGCCAACCACAAAGTACTCGCTGCTCTCACCGCTGCTGGTAAACGCGCCGCTACGACGGATCCAGCCCTCGACCAGGCCGCTGTAGTGCTGGTAGAGCTGTTCCCAGGCCGCTTCATCGCGCTCGACAAGGGCGCGGCGAAAGAGCTCGTAGCTGAACGCGGTATCGTGCTGCTGACCCCGGTAGAAGCGCTCGCTCTCGGCGGCGCAGCGTTTCACCAGCGTCATCAGATCCATCTTCGCCAGATCGCTCTGCTCGCCGGGAGCCTCACCCTCACGGGCTGGGCGTGGCCGTGTCACGGCGCTCGGCACTGAACCTGGAGTGTTGCGGGGAGATGTGTCGATCGGCTGGGTGATCATGGCCTCCTCAACTCTCTCGCGGCGCGTGAGGCCAGTGGCGCAACGCGCACGGGCGGCTCAGGCTGCTGGCTGAACAGGTCGGGCGGCGCCACGGCGGGCCACCGTCACTCCAGGCTGATTGTAGGTCGTAGGCCAGACAGTGAGAAGAGCGTGGGATGACCGAACGATGACAATGCACTACGGGGCTTCATCGTAGGGGCGCGGGCAACACAAAGGAGGCGGGCGAGGGCCGGCGGGCGCCAGCATAACCCGAAGGGGGAGCGAACCAGACGGCCCGGGGAGCCGATACTGGAGCCCGGGCGCGAGCAGGCTCGCATGCTACCTAAACGGGGCCGTGCCCCGATTTCGGCTACTCTGAGCGGGCTGGCGCTGCTGGCATCAAAGGGATTCATATGTCAATCATAGGACGGCAGCCACGCCAGGACAATGGGCAAAGAGTACCGCTTCTTGCGGCGAACAACGCCAGAACTGCCACGCTCCACCTGTAGGGAAGCGCGGCGGTTCCAGGTGGAACGCAGCAGAACGGGGCTAGAGCGATCCTTCGAGCACCACCTCGGCGCTCGGCGTCGTGCTCCCACCAGCCGGCTCGATCGTCACCATCACCTCGCTGAAGGCGTTCACCTCGCGGGGCGCCTGGACGACAATATGACCGATCCCGGTGGCATCGACGACGAACGTGCCGCCCGCGACCTGGGTCTGCCCATCAGCGAGCCAGAACTGGTAGACCTGGCCAGGCTGGAGTACCGGCAGGCCACTGAAGAGCACCACGGCGCTGGACTCGCCAGGGTACATGTACATCTCGCCCTGAGCGCTGATGTCGGTGCGCGAGGCGGTGAGCTGGCGCGTGGCCACCCCGGGTGCGCTCACGAAAGAGATCACGTATTCGTCCTGCGCGAGCTCGGCCCGTAGCTGGGTGATCCGCTCCTCGCTCGCGGCGAGTTGCTCGTTCACGCTGCTGAGCTGGCGCTGGCCCTCGGCAAGCTGGGCCGCCAGCGTCTCCTGGCGAGCCTGCGTATCGGCGAGCGCCTGCTGGAGTACGCCCAGGGTGCTCACGAGCTCGCGATTTGTCGCCTCGAGGCGAGCCACCGCCGAACTGAGCGAGAGCGTTAGCCCGCCGAACGCCAGGACCACGGTGGCCAGCACGGCAGTGAGCGCGGGCATGAGCCAGCGCAGCCGAGGGCGCACAGCCGCCTGGGGGCGCACCACCGGAGCCGTAGCGCGGCTGGCCTCGATCCGCGCGAACAGGCGCTCACGCACCCGCTCGGGGGGCGTCACGGGTTGGGCGGCGTAGGGCAACAAGGCAATCGCCTCACGGAGCTGGCGTAGCTCCTCCTGGTGTTCCGGAGAGGTAGCGAGCAGCGCCTCCACTGCGGCACGATCCTCAGGATCAAGCGCGCCGAGGGCATACGCACCGATCTGGCTTTCCGCGCTGTCGTGGGTGTGGTGGTTCATGGGCGGCGGGCGTGACGGGCACACCCCTTCTTTCTAGCGGTCTTCGAGACCAATGCCCTGATGCTGCAAGACGCCCTTTAATTTCTGGAGCGCCAGCCGGACTCGCGTCTTCACGGTGCCCAGGGGATTGTTGAGCCGGTCGGCGATCTCGCGTTGCGACAGGCCACCGAAGTAGGCCAACTCGATCACCTGGCGCTGATCGGGCGGGAGCTCAGCAAGGGCCCCGGAGATCAAGCGCCGCCGTTCAGTCTCCCAGCTCTGCGCATCGAGATCGGGTTGGCCATCGGGGATGGTGAGCAGTTGTTCCTCTGCGTCGCCACTGAAGACCGAGGGCCGCGCCTGGCGGCGGCGCAACTCATCGATACAGAGGTTCCGCGCGATCCCGAAGAGCCAGGGCGCGAACTGGCCGCTACCAGCCTGAAACGTCGCGGCGCGATTCCAGACGCGCCAGAACGTCTCCTGCACGACGTCTTCGGCATGCTCGGCATTCGCGAGGATCCGCAGGGCGAGCCCGAAGACCACCCGCGAATAGCGGCGGTAGAGCAACTCAAGGGCCTGGCTATCACCCACAGCAACACGCTGCATGAGCAACTCATCGCCAGGTGTGCCGCTATGAGCGCTCTGGTCAGAGAAACCAGCCACAACCGCCCCTATCATTATCTACGCAGCTACACCGCGTTGTGGATGCATGACACTGCGCTGCGCCTGCGAAGCGGCGTGTATTATACACGATAGCCAGCCGCAGTTCGTGGTATTGCCCGCCCATCGCGATGCCAGCCGGGGCCCGGTCAAGGCGCGGAACGCCCCACCCCTAGCGCGCGGGCAACGGTGCCACTCTACGCCGGCAGCTCGCCCGTCTCGCACTCCGGCAGGAATTATCCGGCGGGCAGGTGTTGTGCATTACAGACAACCTGGCATTGCTTGTGCAAAGTGTGGGGAGGATGGGTTCGGCTTATTTCGGCAACCCGTAGCTTGACAGCCAGATAGATTGTGCTATAGTGAAGATTGTGGCGAATATCACAAGCAGGCGACAGAGGTACCGTGTAGCGGCTGCGAGCCCGGCCTGACCGCGACCGCTCCGGCCGAAGGTGGCCCTAGAGAGGAACAGCCCGATGGCTGCCTACCAGACTTCTCCCGGAACCGATGTCGCCGTCGTGATCAATCCCCTGAGTAACGCCGATCCTCACCCCACGCCATCACGCCCGGTGGCCGCTATCAGCCTGGCCGAGCTCTTCGAGCGCGCCAATCTGACGGGCGACCTACAGGCCGTGGAACGTCTGTTGCTCGAGCGCGCCAGCTCCCGCTCGGAACTGATCGCCGCCGCAAGCACGCACACGGTACGCTCAGGCGGAAAGCGCCTGCGGGCAGCCCTGGCGCTGCTGTCGGCCCGGCTCGGCAACTACAGCCTGCCGCGCGTGATCCATGCGGCCGCCGCCGTCGAGCTGATCCAGGCGGCCTCGCTCGTCCACGACGACCTGGTGGACCAGGCGAGCCGCCGGCGTGGCCGGGTAACGGTCCACGCCCGCTGGGACAACGACGTCGCGCTCATGGTGGGCGATTACTTCTTCGCCCTGGCCGCCGGCGAGATGGCCCTCAGCCCTGACCCACGGATTATCGGCTACTACGCGCAGGCCGTGCAGACGATCGTCGAGGGCGAACTCAGCCCGGTCACCGTCGTTGAGCCGTCAGAGACGGCGCTCGGCCAGTATTATTTCAAGACGAGCGCCAAGACGGCGTCGCTCTTCGAAGCGGCGTGCAAAGCCGGGATGGCTGCCGGCGGGGGAAGCGAGGCCCAGATCACGGCGCTGGGCCGCTACGGCCTCGACCTTGGCATGGCCTTCCAGATTATCGACGACGTGCTGGACTTCGTGGGCGACGAGCACGTGCTGGGCAAGCCGGCGGGCAACGACCTGCGCCAGGGCACGATTACGCTCCCCCTGATCTACGCCGTGGCCCGCACCGGGAACCCTCAACTCCGGACGATCGTCGAGCGCGGACATCCGAGCGATGGGGAGGTTGCGGCGGCGATCGCGGAAGTGGTCGCTGTAGGCGGCGTAGAGGCGGCGCTGGCCGAGGCGCGGCGCTACATCGGGCAGGCCATCGGCCATCTCGCCGAGTTTCCGCCCTCAGGTGCCCAGCGCGCCCTGATCGATGTCGCGCACTTCGTGATCAGCCGCAACGCCTAGGGGCGCAGCGGCCCCCGTCTCCACGGGCGGCGCCTCAGCGTTTCTTGAGCGCGTAGCGGATGCCTTCCTGCAGATCGGCCCGGGTGACGATATCCCCGAGGTCGATCCCGAGGGCGACGATCGTCTGCGCGACATCCGGGCGGATGCCGGTTAGCACGAGCTCGGCGCCGAGGAGGCGCACGGCCCGCGCGCACTGGATCAGGACATTGGCGACCTGGGTATCGACCACTGGTACCCCGGTGATATCGAGGATCACCAGGTCGGCCCGCTGCCCGTCCACCGCCTGAAGCAGACTCTCCACAACACGCGCTGCCCGACCGCTATCCAGGGCGCCGATCAGCGGCAGCACCAGCGCCCCGGTGCTGATGCGCAACAGCGGGGTCGAGAGCTCGGCAAGCAACGCATCCTGGGCGCGGATCGTCTCTTCGGCCTCAGCTTGCTGGCGCCGAAGCGCGTCGGCCTCCTTCAGCTCGGTAATGTCGGTGCGAATGCCGACGATCCCCCCATCGGCGGTGGGCCGATCTACCGACCTGATCCAGCGACCGCTACTGAGGCGTATCTCGACCGTCTGGAGCCCCCGGTGTTGCGCGAGCCGTTCGGCCACCCACTCCTCGACGCGCCCGATGGCGGCGGGGTATTGCCCCCGCTGGGCGCCGATACGCACGATCTCCTCAAAGCTGCGGCCAGGGACCATCAGGTCGGCGCTATCGCTGTAGATCTCGCGATAGCGCCGGTTGCAGTACACCAGGCGATCCTCTGCGTCGTAGAGCGCAAACCCGTCGGAGATACTCTCAACGGCGTCGCGGAACTGGGCGAAGAGCCGCGCCGACTCGGCCTCCAACAGTTGCCAGCGTGTCACATCGGTCAGCTGCCAGATCAGGCCGTCGCCGCCCGGAAGCGTCGCAATGACCCCGACAGCCCAGCGCTCGGGCGGCTCAGCGATCTGCGCCTCGAAGCTCACGCGCTCCTGGAGCCCGGCGAGCAGATCACGTAGTTCGGCAACCAGACCCTGCCAATCAGCATCGTTCCAGTGGAACAGGGCCGCACAGGCCGCCTCCAGCCCCAGGCCCATCCCCGTATTGACAAAGATATCCCGCCACGCAGCGTTCACGCTGCGCACAATCCCATCCCGAGAGGTTATAGCGCATGGCCCGGGCATGAGCTCAATGAGCTGGTCCAGGACGATGGAAGGGCTATTAGTGGCACGAGGAGTCGCATCGGACATAGGGGTGCTCCACCGTAGACGGCTGAGATGAGAGCCTTCTCATTTTACCACGGGGGGCTAGGCAAACTGAAACCAGTGTGGTACAACTATCTGCACAAACATTGCACAGGTATTGCACAGTTTCGAGGGGGGGGCACGGGTGAAGCTTCAAGGGAAGGCAGCCCTGGTAACTGGCGGCGGGCGCGGCCTTGGACGAGCCATCGCGCTGGCCCTGGCGCAGGAAGGGGCCGTGGTGGCGGTTGCCGCGCGCAGCACTGACGACGTGGCAGAGACGGCGTGGCTGATCGGCGAGCAGGGGGGGCGGGCGGTCGCCTTCACCGCCGACGTACGGGAGAGTTCCCAGGTTACCGCTCTGGTGAGCGATGCCCAGGCGGCCCTCGGCCCACTGCACATCCTGGTGAACAGCGCTGGCGTCGGCCTGCGAGCCCCCATCTACGAGACGAGCGAGGATCAATGGGACGCGGTGCTCGATACGCTGCTCAAGGGCACCTTCCTGTGTAGCCGGGCGGTGATCCCGCAGATGATCGAGCTCGGCGGCGGCAATATCATCAATCTCGGCGCGCCCCTGGAGCGAATCGCCACGCCGGGCTTCGCCGCCTACTATGCGGCAAAATGTGGGGTGGACGGCCTGACGCGCGTGATGGCCAAGGACCTGCGGCGCTTCGGGATCAATGTCAATGCCGTGCACCCGGGTGGCTTTGCCGACACCCAGCTGGTACGTACCACCGTCCCCGGCCTACGGGACGGGTTGCGCTCGCCCGCCGAGATCGGGCCGGCCGCCGTGGCGCTGGCTGCTCAGCCGCCCCGTGGCCAGACGGGCCAGCTCATCAATGCGCACCTCTGGCAGCCGTGAGCACGCCAAACCCGTGAAGGAATCCTCTTGACAAAACGTGTGCAAAGCCTGAAAATGCACACATCCAAAAATTTTGATGTTCCGTATATCGTCATAGCGAACCAAATCACCGGCCTTGTGCTCGCCGCGATACCCATCAGCCCTGACAGGTCTCCCGCGCGCCACCAGGAGAGATGCCGTGAATAGCTTCCGCCAGGTAGAGGAAAGCGACGACGTCGTGACCCCGGACCTTCCCGAAGGGGAGCCTGACAGTGAGAACGACTGGGAGGTTGAGGAAGGTGAGACCGACGTCGAGGAGCTCGAACCGGAGGAGGTGGATCCCTCCGACAATGAGCCCGTCGAAGACTCGGTACAACTCTACCTGCACGAGATCGGCCAGGTGGCCTTGCTAACGGCTGAGGAAGAGCGGGACCTGGCAATCAAGATCACCCGTGGGAAAGAGGCCAGGCTGCGCCTGGACCGCGAGGAGTATAGCAGCGGCCGCGAACGTGTGCAGCTGGAGATGGAGGTGGCGCGTGGCGAGGAGGCGCGCCGCAAGCTGATCCAGGCCAACTTGCGGCTTGTGGTGAGCGTTGCCAAGAAGTATATCGGCAGCCCGATGGCCTTTATGGACCTGGTGCAAGAGGGTAATATCGGCTTGATGCGGGCCGTCGAGAAGTTCGATTACACCAAGGGCAATCGTTTCAGCACCTACGCTACCTGGTGGATCCGCCAGGCCGTCACCCGCTCGATCGCGGAGCAGAGCCGGCTGATCCGTCTGCCGGTCCACCTGAGCGAGTCGATTGTCCATCTGCGGCGGGCGATTTACCGGCTGGAGCAGCAACTCGAGCGTGAGCCCACTGCCGAGGAGCTTGCCCACGCACTCGGCATGAGCCTGCGCAAGGTGAAGCGCCTCCTTCAGGCTTCGACCCAGCCGGTCTCGCTGGAGCAGCCGCTCAACAGTGAGAGCGAGGGCCGGGTGAGCGAACTACTCGCCGACGAAAGCCTGGAGACGCCGATCGAGATCGCGGCCCAGAATATGCTCCATGCTGAGCTGAACGCCGCCCTGAACGATCTGCCCGAGCGCGAGCGCAAGATCTTGCAGCTGCGCTATGGCCTGCTTGACGGGCAGCGCCGCACCCTGGAGGAGGTTGGGGTGGCGTTTGGCATCACCCGTGAGCGCACCCGCCAGATCGAGGCCGAGGCCCTTCGCCGCCTGCGGCACCCGAGTGTTGGCCTGCGGCTGCATGGTTACCTTGACTGAGGGGACAGGGGAAGAGCGGCGGGCCGCATCTGTACCTTTGTGCCCGAGACATTAGCGCCCGAGAATGGGCAGGTAGAGCCGGGAGCGCAGATCGAGCTGGATGGTGCTCGTTAGGGTCGTGAGGTTGCCAGCGCGATCGACATAGCGTACGGCGAGCTCGTGAGTGCCGCTCTCGGCGGGCAGGCGCCAGCGGTACGAGTCGTAATAGGGCTGCGGGTCTTCGAAGACGCCATTGAGGCCCAGTTGCACCGCTACGATCCCGCCCTGGTCGTCGATGGCGTTGGTGTCGATGCGCACCTCGCGGCTGACGAGCAGCGGCGGGAGTGCCACCCCGGGCGCGGCAGCCGCCAGCGTTGCGATCTCAGTTTCCCCCAGCGCGCGCGCGTAGATCCTGAGCTGATCGAGATGGGCGCCGATCGGGCCGCCGCCGTAGGTAAAGCGTCCGAGCTGTAGCACGGCGCCCAGATCGCTGGGGAGTGTTACGCCGCTCGTCTCCGCGACCAGCCGGCCATCGATAAAAAGCGCCTTGTGGCCGCCGTCGGCGTCCCAGGTGACGGCGAAATGGTGCCAGCCCGGGGCGAGTGTGTCGGCGGCGGCGAGCAGATCGCGTGACTCCTCGGAGTCCGCCGTCGTCCAGAAGGTCCAGCTGGGCACACCGTCAGGCCCGACGCTATCGCGGCGCAGCGCCAGGGTGCCACTGTAGACGGGTGCGCCGTCGGGGCTGGCGCTTGCCGCAACGAGATAGTGACGCGGGATGGGGCCGGCTGGGTAGGTAGCCGGCAGGTTCACCCAGAGGCTGATCGTGCCGGCGGACGGGTGCAGGTTGCCAGGCAGGGGGTAGGTGAGCCCGGCGGCGCCAAGCCGCAGCGCCTGACCATCACGCCCCTCGGCGTAGCGTGGCTCGCCATAGAACGTAGGGAAGCCACGGCCAACCGACTGTACGGGGTGCCCATCGAAATCGGCGCTGAACAGCAGGTCTGCCGGGGGCTCGACGGAGAAGGTCCCGACGGGCGGGGTGGTATCGGCACTCGTTGCGGCCACCACGGCTCCGGCGTGCTCGCCGGCAGATGCGGTGGCGGTCCTTTCCACACCAGGCGGGGTAAAGTCGTAGGTGCCGACTAGCGCGGGGCTCCAGAGCCAGGCGCCAGGGAGGCAGCCGGCATAGGCGGCGCACGGATCGGGGCCAGAGCCATACCAGCCGTACGGATCGATCTGCTTTCCGTAGCGGCGCACCTCGAAGTGGAGGTGGGGCGTGCCGCGCACAAAGCCGGTGCGGCCGCTTGTGCCGAGGTAATCGCCAGCAGCGACAGGCACACCCTGGCCACTATCGATCCGGCCAGTGAAGATGGGCGCGAAGCCATCGAGATGCCAGTAGACCGTCTCATAGCCGCCGGGATGAACGATTACCACCCCGTAGCCGCGCCTGGTGCTTGCGTAGGCCACACCGGCGGCAGCGGCGAGGATGGGCGTACCCACCGGCTGATCGGGAAAGTAGTAGTCGTGACCATCGTGGCCGTCGTACTGCACGTTGCCGTAGCCGAGATAATTCACTACATAGCCATTGCCATCGTCACCGCTGTCCACGGTTGGGTAGACGTGGTCGAAATAGGCGAGGTGCACAACCGCAGTGCCGGGAGGCCATGGCTGCTGAAGGGTGAAGGAAGGGTTCGGCTCCGGCGCGGGGGCTGGGGCACCAACGGTGCTACCGACGCCAGCGACCTGCACGAGCTCGTTGGCGAAGTAGCGCTCGAAGGCGGCGAGGAAGGCCGCGAAGGCGGCGTGCCACTGGGCGGAGCTACGGCCACGAGCGAGGAAGCGCTGGACGGCCACGCCCTCGGGGGCCTGGTCGAGGGTGAGCGTGAGGGTCACACCATCGCTGAAGCGCAGGGTAGGCGGGCGGCTGTAGGGGCCAAGACCGGCCCGTAACTCGCGACTGGCCCACTCCACCTGGGCTGCGAAGCCCTCGGGACCGGCGGGGCCGAAGGGGCGGGACAGGGCAGTGGCGGAGGCGGAAGGGTTGCTCAGGAGCCCGGAGGTGGCCTCCATGAGCGCCAGGTGGAGGCGCGGGCTGAGGCCGTAGTAGCGCGCGGCGCTCTCGATGATCGTGGCGGCGGTTGACTCGCCGTCGCGGAAGGACTTGAGCGGGCCGGGCTGTTCATCGAGGAAAGCTTGCACACCCGCATCGCCAGAGGCCTGGGCAGCCGCCGGGGTGGCCGGAATCAGCGCCGTGCCGACAGCCACGGCGAGCGCGAGCAGGGCCTGGATCAGCTTCACGGGGGACAACTCCGGGGCAGAGGTTGCTCGGCGCTGATGCTAGCACACTGGCGCGGGCGAGTCAACGCCGGTAGAATAACAATATGTACAAGTCACTCGGCGTCCTCGTACTTCTCTGCCTGGTCCTGGTGGCCTGTGGGCGGGCGACACCCGAGCCAACCCCACCGCCGCCGGCCCCGGCAACAGCGGCCCCCCTACCCACCGCCCAACCATCGCCCACTGCACCAGGAAGCAGCCGGGCGGGGAGGCCAGAGCGAGTGGGCACCTTCTTCTTTTACTGGTACAACTGCCCGGAGCACGAGTGCGACGCCAGCCAGCTAAGCGTCGTGCCGCCAGGCTGGGAGACACCGCTGCCCCGCGACGGCGACACGCGGGACGGCACGGCCTACTCGTCGTACAACTACGACTGGTTCGAGGGTGAGCTCCGCGACATGGCGCTGGTGGGGATAGACACCGTCTTCCCGGTGAGCTGGGGAGATCACCCACACCACTGGTTCCGGCAGGACCGGCTGGAGTTGCTGGTGCAGGCGAACGGCGTGCTTGAGCAGCCGTTGCAGATCGGCATGTTCCTCGACACTACGGCCCAGCAGGCCATGTACCACGAATTTGTGGCCGAGGGGTACCGCTTCGGGCCGGATGTCCCGCAGCTGCCGCTGAGCGATCCGCGGAGCGGTTATTTCTTTTACGACCGGCACATCAAAGGCTTCTTCCAGCGCGTCCCACGGGAGATGTGGGCCACCGAGCAGGGCCGGCCGATCATCATTGCCTACACCGCGCTCTGCTGCCGCGACCTGCGGCTGGCCGGCGAGCTCTGGGCAGCGGTGAAGAAGGCCTTCGCGGCCGACTTTGGCGTAGAGCCCTGGCTGATCCTGGAGGACACCTGGTTCGGGGCGGAGGCGAGCAATCCGGGGAGCGAGCTACTACCGGTGGGTCAGGCCGCCGACGGGCGTTACGGCTGGGGCGCCGCGCTGAACGGGCCGGCAACCCGAAGCCTTGCCGGCTACACTGTGAGCAGCGTTGGCCCGGGCTTCGACAACCGGCGCATCGCCGGGATGGTCGAACCGCGCCTGCAACCGCGCGAACTGCCGCCAGGCGGTGGGCCAGCCCGCGATGGCGCCTTTCTGCGGGCCAGCCTCGCGGCGGTGCCGCCGGGGGCGGACCTGCTCCTGATCGAGACCTGGAACGAATGGCCGGAGAGCACCGGCGTGGCGCGAGCCGCCTACACCGGCCTGGACGGGCGCCGGCTGCCAGACGACTACTACATGCAGATCATCCGGCGCTGGTTGGAGTAGGGCGCTACCGCAGGGCAGCCTGCTCGTGGTCGCGCTCGTCTACTACCCAGGACTGCACACCGTGGGTGACAAACGAGAAGGGGCGAACGAGCATACCGGCTCGCGTGAGGGCGCGCTCCAGCTCGAGGCGCCGGTCGAAGGGGCAGGCAAAGACCATAAAGCCCCCACCGCCCGCGCCGGTGATCTTGCCGCCCCAGGCTCCGTGTTGCCGAGCCATGGCGTAGACCTCCTCGACGATCGGGGGGGCAATATGGGGCGAGAAGGCCTTCTTCACCTCCCAGGCGTCGTGGAGCAACCGGCCGAAGTCGGCAATGCGGAGCTCGCGCAGCAGACGGGTGGCCTGGTCAACGTAGGCCTTGGTCTCATCGTGGTAGCGAAGCGTATCGCCCTTCACCAGGCGCTGCACCTGGTCGGCCATCAGGTGGCGGCGGAGCAACTGGCGGTCGCCGATATAGCCGATGATCAGGCAGCTCTCGAGCTCGAGCAGGGCGGCGGGATCGGTGATCACGGGCTCAACGATCACGCGGCCAGCGCCAAAATGGTAGACGCACATCCCGCCGAAGACCGCAGCGTACTGGTCCTGGCGCCCGCCAGGGATCCCGAGATCGACCCGCTCGATGCGGTAGGCGAGCTCGGCGAGATCGTGGGGGTCGTAGCTTTCGCCGGCGACGTTGTAGAGGAGCTTGAGCATACTCACGACGAGCGCCGAGGAGGAGCCGAGGCCACTACCGGGCGGGGCATCGCTGAACATCGTCAGGCGGTAGCCGGGGCGCTCGGGGGAAGCAGCGGGGCGCAGGTGGGGCATCGCATCGAGGACGGCCTGCGGGAGCGGAAGGCGGCCGTCCCACTCGCGGCCACGAACCTGACGGCTCACCTCCTGGAGATCGAGGGAGCGGATCGTGAGGCCGGGTTCGGGGCTGGGGGTAAGCATACAGCGGACGTAGAGGTTGATCGTGCAGTTGAGCACCTTGCCGCCGTGCTCTTCGGCGTAGGGGCTCACATCGGTGCCACCGCCGAAGAAGCCGATCCGCATCGGGGCTCTGGCCTTGTAGATCTTCATCGCACGCTCCCCTCGTGCCGGGCCAGGGCTGGCTGGTAGCGCCGAGCGCAGGCGGCGCACACACCACCCCACGAGCCCGACCACCCGTCACAGCAAGTGACCGGGCAGCCCCGGCCAGAACGGGGGCTAGTATAGCACAGGGGGCCGTGCACGCATTGCAGCAAGCACCTGTGACCGGTACAATGCGGGGTATGCGCATCATCACGAACCCGGAGCAGGGGCGGCACGACCCGCCCTTCGAGATACTGGACGGTCAGGTGACGCCCTACTTCGAGGCGCCGCGCCGCGCGGCGATCATCGCGGCGGCCCTCGCCGAAGCGGGCTTCCCCGCGCCGGAGACCCCGCGCCCACCCAACCTGGATGCGATCCTTGCCGTCCACGCCGATCATTATGTCGCATATCTTAGGCACGCCTACGAGCGCTGGGTAGGGGCAGGGCGACCGCCGGAGGCCGTCCTACCGTGCACCTTCCCCCTGCGGGGGATGCGGGCGGGCACGGCAAGCCCGCAAGCCCAGGCGGCGAGCTACTGCTTCGACCTGAGCGCGCCGATCGTCGCGGGCACCTACGCCGCCGCACTGGGCAGCGCGGCGGCGGCGCTTACCGGCGCGGCACTGCTACTGGAGGGCGAGCGGGCCGCCTATGCGCTCTGCCGTCCGCCGGGCCATCACGCCGCCCGAGCCATGGCGGGCGGCTATTGCTACCTGAACAACGCCGCGATCGCGGCCCACCACCTGGCCACCCATAGCCAGGCCAGCGGCAGCTTCTGGGGCATGAGCCCGGCGGTTGTGGCCGTGCTCGACATCGACATCCACCACGGCAATGGCACACAGGCGATCTTCTACGAGCGCAGCGATGTCTTCTTCGTCTCACTCCACGCCGACCCGGCCCGTGAGTACCCTTACTACCTCGGCTTCGCCGATGAGCGCGGCGCCGGTGCCGGCGAGGGTTACAACCTGAATCTCCCTTTGCCAGCCGGGCTCGATGACGAGGCCTATCTGGCGGCCCTGGAGACGGCCCTGGAGGCCGTGGCAGCCTACAGCCCGGGCTACCTGGTGGTGTCGGCCGGGTTCGACACTTTTGGCGGGGACCCACTCGGCGACATGGCCCTCACGACGCCCTGTTACGCCCGGATCGGCCGGCGGATCGCCCAACTCGGCCTGCCAACCCTCTTCGTGCAAGAGGGCGGCTACGCGATCACCGAGCTCGGGCGCAACGTGGTAGCGCTGCTCGCGGGCTTTGAGGGCAACTGACCAGCACCCCGGGATCAGAGCGCCCCGGCGCCCAGTGTGGCGTTGATCAGCAGCAGGGCAAGGGCGTTCTGTATGGCGTGGTAGCAGACGCTCGGCCAGATCGAGCCGCTGCGCTCGCGGAGGTAAGCCAGGCAAAGCCCGACGACAAAGAGGCCCGGCAGGAGTTGCGGGATAACGTGGGCCAGGCTGAAGAGGGCCGCGTTGAGTACCACGGCGGCCACGGCGCCCGTGCGCGCGCGAATGAGCGGGTAGAGCATCCCCCGGAAGAAGAGCTCCTCGGCGAAGGGCACCACCCCGGCCACCAGTAGGAGCAAGGCGATCAACTCGCCCGGGCTCAGGGCCCGCCCGCCCGTCAGAGCGCCCACCTGCGGGTTCTCGAAGCCGCCCGCCAGCAGGCCGACCACGCTGTTCACGAGCGCCAGGCCGATCAGGCCGACGATGAAGAGGGGCGGGACGAGCGCGAAAGCGAGCCAACCCGCCGGGCGCAGCCCCAGCGCAGCCCAGCCCGCTCGTCGCGCCGCGAAGTGGTAGACCCCAGCGATGGCGACGAGGTAGATCCCCAGGCCCACCAGGTAGAAGACGGGCGAGACCAGTCGCCGTTCGACGTCGAGCCCGAATCCGGCCACCACCGCCCGGGCGGCAAGCAGGAGCATCGCGCCACCTACGATCATGAGCACGAGCACCGCAAGCACGTCACGCCAGCCCCACCCGGGTTCGTCCACTCCGGCCTGGCGCTCGGCCAGCACCCCTTGTTCACCAGCCATCGGGTTGCCACTTTCCACGGGCCACCCGCAGCCCTGACAGGGCTCGACACGGGCGGACGCCGGTGCAGCATAGCACATCGCGGCTGGTTCCTGGCACAGGTTTTGCTTCCTTCGGGCTGCCGGGCGGCGCGGAGCCGCCCCCCAGCACGCGATGGAGGCATCCCTATGAGCAGTACGTCCCTCGGCACCGAGCAGAACCTGAGCGCGATCGAGCGCCGCCTCTCTCTTGGCGCCGGCGCCCTGCTGGCCTTTCTGGCATTGCGCCGCGCCCCACTGGCCCTGATCCTCGCCGGAGCCGCTCTCTTCCTGGGCACCCGGGGATCAAAGGGCTTCTGCCCGATCTACGACGCCCTCGGGATCTCGAGCGTGCGTGAGCACCCTCCCTTCGACCGCTTCAACCCTGCTACCGACCGCCGCGTGGATCTGGCGGTTGAGGACTCGTTCCCCGCCAGTGATCCACCCGCAGGCGTCGCCGACAGCTCGTTTACACAGGTAGACCGGTAGGCTCGGGGCACACAACTGGCGCGCCGAGCCTGGAAGGGGGCGGGGCGAGCCGACACCCTGGTGTGGTCGCGCTGAAAAGCCAGCGCTCAGCGCGCTACTGTCCAGCCAGGGTATTGAGTTTCACCGGCGTACTGGCCTCGTAGGCGGCCACAGCGTCGGACTGCTGCTGCAAAAAGCCAAGCTGATCGACCCCATTGACGAGGCAGTACTTGGCGAACCCTTCGATGGGGAAGGGGACAGCCCGACCGCCGGGGAGTAGCACCCGCTGACCGGGAAGGTCGATCGTCACGCTGGTGGCGGGGTCCTCCTCGATATGGCTGAGGAGCTCATAGTAGGTCTCCTCGTCCACGGGAATGGGCAGGAGCCCATTCTTGAGCGCATTGTTGTAAAAGATATCGGCGAAGGAAGGGGCGATCACGGCCTTAAAACCGTAGCCCTGGAGCGCCCAGGGCGCATGCTCGCGGGAGCTGCCGCAGCCGAAATTCTTGCCGACCACGAGGATGGTGGCACCGGCAGCCTCGGGGCGATTCAGCGCAAAATCGGGGTTGGGCGTCCCATCGGGAAGGTAGCGCCAGGGCTCGAAGAGACCCTCGGCGAGACCGGCCTTGTCGGTCACTTTCAGAAAACGGGCCGGAATCACCTGGTCGGTGTCGACGTTATCGAGCGGCAGGGCGACGGCCTTGCCGCTCAAGGTTGTGATCGGATCCATCGATATCCTCTCTGTAACGGCGCAGCGCGCTGCGTCCATCCGGGCGCTCCTATCACAAGGCCCGTGGGGTGCCGCATTGAACGCACAATTCGTTGTCGTTGGCGACACCTCGTAGACGCCGCACACTGCGTCCCCGCACGCGACCGAACGAAGCTCGCAGTTCCGTTCACGTTCCCTGGATCATCGTGCGCGGGTCGGTCACCACCCCGGTGACGGCCGAGGCGGCGACCGTGAGGGGGCTGGCCAGAATGGTGCGCGCACCGGGCCCCTGGCGCCCGATGAAGTTGCGATTGGAACTGCTGATCGCGTACTTCCCGGGCGGCACCTTATCGTCGTTCATTCCCAGGCACGAACTGCATCCCGCCTCGCGCCACTCGGCGCCGGCGGCTCTGAACACCTGGTCGAGGCCCTCGTCCTCGGCCTGCTTCTTGACGCGCTGACTGCCGGGCACCACAAGCATGCGCACGCCCTCGGCCACCTTCCGGCCCCGGAGGATGGCGGCGGCGGCGCGCAGATCGCTCAGGCGCGAGTTGGTGCAGGAACCAAGGAAGACGACATCGACTGGATGGCCCAGCAGAGGCTTGCCAGGCTCCAGAGCCATGTAGGTGAGCGCCTGCTCGAGGGCCTGGCGGCTGCTCGAGTCGGGCATCTGCTCGGGAGTGGGCACCGTGCCATCGATCGGGATGCCCATACCGGGGTTGGTGCCATAGGTGACCATCGGCGCGAGTTCCGAGGCGTCGAGGTACATCTCCTTATCGAAGCGAGCGCCTTCGTCGGTGGGCAGCGTACGCCAGCGAGCCACGGCGGCCTCGAAATCGGCGCCCCTGGGGGCGTAGGGCCGCCCGGCGACATACTCGAAGGTCGTCTCATCGGGGGCGACCATACCGGCCCTGGCGCCGCCCTCGATGCTCATGTTACAGATCGTCATGCGCTCTTCCATGGAGAGCGCGCGGATGGCCTCGCCGGTATACTCGAAGACATAACCGGTGCCGCCGCCGACACCATATCGGGCGATGATCGCCAGAATGATATCCTTGGCCGTGACCCCGGGGCGCAGGCGCCCATCCACGCGCACCGCGCACGTCTTCGGGCGGCGCTGCAGCAGGCACTGGGTAGCGAGCACGTGACCCACCTCGCTGGTACCAATGCCGAAGGCGAGCGCGCCGAAGGCCCCGTGGGTCGAGGTGTGGCTATCCCCGCAGACGATCGTCATGCCGGGCTGGGTGAGGCCCTGCTCGGGGCCGATCACATGGACGATACCCTGATTGGCGCTCCCGAGCTCGAAGAGCGGAATGCCGAACTCGGCGCAGTTGCGGCGCAACTGCTCAAGCTGAGCGACGGCCTGAGGGTCGAGCACGGGGATGATCCCGAACTGGTTGCGCGGGGTGGTAGGCGTCGAGTGATCCATGGTCGCGAGCGTCCGGTCGGGGCGGCGCACACGCAGACCACGCTCACGGAGCTCGGTGAAGGCCTGAGGCGACGTCACCTCGTGGATCAGGTGCAGATCGATGTAGAGCACCGCCGGGGTTTCGGGCGTCTCGGGGCGCACCAGGTGGGCGTCCCATACTTTTTCGAAGAGTGTCTTTGGGGTGGTCATCCGGGTTGTACTTTCTGACCGCCAGGGCTCAGCCCTTCCAGCGGGGGTAGCTGCCGAACACCTTGAACATGCCCGTACGGGCCATGATCCGGGCCAGGGCGCGGGCCACGTGGGGCTCCTCACGGTGGCCATTGATATCGACGAGAAAGATATACTGGCCAAGCATGGCCCGGGCGGGGCGCGACTCGAGCTTGGTCATGTTGATCCGCTCATCGGCGAGCTCGTGGAGCGCGCCGACGAGCGTACCGGCACGGTCCTCGTCGAAGGCGAAGCAGAAGCTCGTCTTATCGTCGCCGCTAGGCGGAGCATCGTGCTGGGCGAGGACGACAAAGCGCGTGACGTTGGTGGTCGTATCGGCGATCTCGCGGGCGAGCACACTGGCACCGGTGAGCTCGGCGGCCCGCAGCGTGCTGATGGCGGCGGCGGGGCGCTCATCGGCAAGAGCCTCGGCAGGCGCCGCGCTGTTACTGAGCGAGGCCACGGTGGCCACCCCGGGCAGGCAGCGCTCAACGAACTTCCGGCACTGGCCGAGGCTCTGCGGGTGGGCATAGAGCACCTTCACATCGGAGAGACGCACACCAGGGCGCGCCACGAGGTACTGGCGGATGGGAATGACGATCTCGCCCGCGATCTTGAGGCTGGTCTCGTGGATCAGCAGATCGAGGGTATAGTTGACACTCCCCTCCAGCAAGTTCTCGATCGGCAACACCCCCACCGTCGCCGCGTCGGTCTCGATTGCCGTCACCACGGCAGGAATGCTGGCAAGAGGGAGAAAGCCGGCGTCGGGCCGGCCAGCGGCGAAGGCGATGGCGGCCTCCTCGGAGAAGGTGCCGGGCGGGCCAAGGTAGGCGATCGTGTTCATGCGTGTCCAGCGAGGTGAGGAAAGGAGCACGGCAACAGGTAGAGTAGCGCTTGCCTCAGTGCGCGCCGGGGTGGAAGCAACGCGCCTCCCACCCCCTGTCC
>SFCB01000280.1 GCA_004367505.1 Chloroflexi bacterium OHK40
GAAGCCCGTCCACCCTTGGCGTCGGGCTTGGAGCCTGCGCCGCCAGCGCGAACTGGCCGGCGCCGCTTAGCGTACGTGCAAGACGTTACGTCACACCCCAACTCACGCGGGAGTGACGCGCCAGGAGCCAGGATCGTCTATACTACGGGCGTCCCTGCGGCGCGTAACGAGTCGTGAAGACGGAGGAGGAGCCATGCTGGGCTTCGGTAACAAGAAGAAGAAGGAAGAGGAAGAGGCCGAGAAGGCGAAGGCTGAGCAAATGGCTCAGGCGATGCGCAGTATGAGCGATCAGCTTGCCCAGAAGGGGAAGCAGATCGCCGATCTTGAGGATCAGCTCGACGATGCCAAGAAGGACGCGGCCGCCAAGGAGGCCGCGGAGAAGGCGCTCGCCGAGGCACGCGCCGAGCTGGCGAAAATGAAGATCGAGGCCGCCAAGGCTAAGGCCGCCGCTGCGGCAGAGGCTTCCGCCGCCGCGAAGGCCGCCAAAGCTGCCGAGGCCGCCGCAACGCCCGCCGCGCCAATCCCCGCCAGCACGCCGCTCGGAGGCGCCGCTGCGCCCGCACCGGCCACTGGCGGGCTCGCCGTCGGCGCCTCGGCCTGGGTGCGCAAGGCCGGTGGCAAGAATCTGCGCCTGCGCGACAACCACGGCCTGGACTCGAACGCCTTCGCTGGCCTGCCCCCCGGCACCCGAATGACCCTGCTCGAAGGCCCCGTCGAGGACGATGGCTACCCCTGGTGGCGCGTCCGCGTGGATGATGGCCGCGAGGGGTGGGTGGCCGGCACCGAGCTGGTGACGAGCCCCGAGTAACGGCCGTCGCTCAGTGGGGCGCGGCGCGCCGCGCCCCTCTCATCCGTACCATGCACCGCTGTTTGCTTCACTTCTCCCTCCTCCTCACCTTCCTCCTTGCCGCCTGTGGCCCCCAGGCCGCCACGAACCCGCTGGCCACCACCGCGACACCGCCCGCTCCGACGGTGACACCCGCCCCGACGCTCCCGCCCACCCCCGTGGCCAGCCCTACTCCTCCGCCTCCGGCAGCCCTGGAGGCCGGCGCCCTGATCGATATCGGTGGCCGCGCGCTCTTCCTGCGCTGCACCCCACCCGGCAACCCGGCTGTGCCGACGGTGATCCTCGAGGCTGGCCTGGCGGCCGATCATAGCAGCTGGGGCGAGGTGCCGGCCCGCGCTGCCAGCTACGCCCGGGTGTGCAGTTACGACCGGGCCAGCCTCGGCCAGAGCGATCCCGGCCCACCCCCGCGCGACGCCGCCACCGCTGCCGCCGATCTGCGGGCGCTTCTGGAGGCGGCGGGTGTACCTGGCCCCTATATCCTCGTGGCCCACTCCTTTGGCGGCCTGCTTGCCCGCCGTTTCGTCGCCGAGAACCCCGACCTTGTGGCCGGCCTGGTGCTGGTCGACGCCGTTCATGAAGACTGGTGGAGCCTCGCGCTCGCCGCCCTGCCCCCGGAGAGCGCAAGCGATAGCCCGCGCTTGCAGAGCTTCCGCCGCTTCCTCACCAGCGATGTGGCCGACCCCGCGCGCAACGCCGAGGGCTTCGTCATTCCCACGGTGGCCGAGCAGGCCCGCGCCAGCGGTTCACTCGGCACGAAGCCACTGGTCGTCTTGAGCGCCGGTATCTTCGATGTGGTTGCTCCCGGCCTGCCGCCTGAGGTCGAAGCACGCCTGCGGGAGCTCTTCCAGCAGGAACTGCCGGCTGAACTGGGCCGGCTCTCCGCCGATAGCACCGTGGTCGTGGTGCCCGACAGCGGCCACAACATCCCCCGGCAGCGCCCTGATATGGTGGTGCTCGCCATCCAGGCCGTGCTCGCGGCCGTTGCCCAGGCCTGAGCCCAGCCACGGGATTGGCCCAGGGCGCGCGTGTGTCACGCCCGCGCAGGCGGGCGTCCAGGAAGCGCTGCCTCCGCTGGCCCCGCGCCCCGCTGCTTGCTGGCTTCCCACTGGCGCGGGAACGACCCATCGCGCTGCCGTCGGGCCTCCCGGGCGCGCGCGTGTCACGCCCGCGCAGGCGGGCGTCCCGGGCGCGCTAGCCAGCGATCGCCGTTCTGGCGTGGTACTATAGCGCCTGCATTCTGTGGCTACAGCGAGGTAGACTCATGAAGATCACGGCGGTAAAGACGGCGGCGACCCTTGGACACGGCATGCATCTCTGGGTCAAGATCGAGACCGATGCGGGCATCAGTGGTCTCGGCGAGTGCGTCCACGGCGGCGTGCAGGCGATCGCCATCATCCACGAGCTTCGCCGCCACCTCGTCGGGCGCGACCCGTTCGCCATCGACGCGCTCTTTGAAGAGCTGCGACGTGGCCACGTCTTCGATGGCGGCTTCGCTGGCGCACTGATCACCGCCCTCACCGGAATCGAGATCGCGCTCTGGGATCTCAAGGGCAAGGCTCTCGGTGTACCCGTCTACGAGCTCCTCGGCGGCAAGTTCCGCGATAGTATCTGGGTCTACGCTGATTGCCAGGTGGAGCCGAGCATGGAGTTCGGCGAGATCCAGCGGGTGGTAGAGCACGTCCTTGAGCGGGGCTTCACCGCGCTCAAGATCGATGTGGACCTCGGAGCCTACACCCACGACTACCGGCGCGGTGGCGGGATCCCCAAGGACCGCTTCAACTACACCGCCGATGCCTGGGAGCACGAGCGCATGGTGGCGCTTGTGGAGATGGTCACCACTGCCGCAGGCAAGGACGCCGCCGTGGCGGTGGATGTACACACCCGCCTGGACATCTCAAGCGCGATCCGGCTCGCCAGGGATCTGGAGCGCTTCCACCTTCTCTGGCTGGAGGAGCCGGTTCCCCCGGAGAACGTCGCCGCGATGCGTGAGGTCAAGCAGGCGACCAGCACGCCGATCTGCACCGGTGAGAACCTCTACCTGCGCCACGGCTTCCGCGAGCTGATCGTCCAGCAGGCCGCCGATATCATCATGCCCGACATCCCGAAGTGCGGGGGGCTCTCCGAGTGCCGCAAGATCGCGAACCTGGCGGAGCTCTACTACATCCCCTTCGCTCCCCACAATGTCTCGTCGCCGATCGGTACGATGGCCTCGGCCCACGTCTGCGCGAGCGTGCCGAACTTCCTGGTGCTGGAGTTCCACTGGCTGCATCGCGACTACTGGACCACCATCACTACCGAGAAGACCGATATCATCAAGGACGGCAAGATCGCCCTGAGCGATCGGCCCGGCATCGGCGTGGAGCTCGACGAGACAGTGGCCCGCCAGTATCAGTACCCGGGGACAACCTGGTTCGCGGATTGAGGCCAGGTGCCTTCCGCCATTCGTGCCGGCAAGCCACGAGCTGGTCGCTGCGCGAGGGGCGCGACCGGATAGGCGACAAGTGGAGCGTGCTGGTGGTGATCTGCCTGAGCGAGGGAACTCAGCGCTTCAGCACCCTCGCTACCTGGGCAGAAGAACACCGCGCCGACATCATCACTGCGCGGGAGCGCTACGACGAGGCCCGGCGTCTTGAGAAGGGTGGCGCCCGATGAAACCCCGAGTTGCCTGCTTTGAAGGACCCGACGGCGCCCGGATCTACCAACTCCCGCTGCGGGCCTTCCCGCATCTTGTCGTCCACGCCTACGTGGTGCTCGCCCATGGCTACGCCGCCCTGATCGACGTGGGCAGCGGCAGCCCGGAGAGCAACGCCGACCTGGAGGCCGGCCTGGCCGCCCTGCGCGACACCTGGGGCGAGGCGATCGGGTGGGCTGACCTGGACCGGATCGTGATCACCCATGGCCATATCGACCATTGCGGGGGCCTCGGCTTTGTCCACTCCCGCTGCGACGCGCCGGTAGCCGCTCACACCTTCGACCTCGCGGCCGTGCGCGATCACGGCGCCTATCTCGCGGCGCAGATCCCGGCACAGGCGGCGTTTCTGCGCTGGGCCGGGGTGGAGCCGGCCCGGGTGGCGGAGCTGGCCCGGGCCTACAGTACCCTGCTGGAGCCTCTCCCCGGTAGCGAGGTTACGACGGTACTCTCGGGCGGGGAGGTGCTGGATGGTCGCTTCGCCGTGATCCATACGCCGGGCCACTGCGCCGGCCAGATCTGCCTTCGGTTCGGCGAGGTGCTTTTCTGCGCCGACCAGCTGCTCGCCGTTACCAGCCCTCGCCTGACCCCGGCCCTCCTTGAGCCCCACAACGGCCTGGCCGCCTACCTCGCGGCCCTGGATCACGTGGCCGCGCTGCCCGGCATTCGCCTGGGGCTTGCCGGGCACGAGGCGCCCATCACCGACGTGTATGGCCGCGCGGCGGCGCTGCGCGAGGGCCACCTGAGCCGCCTCGACCAGATCCTGGAGCTCTGCGCGGAGCCACGGACGATCGTCGAGCTCGCGGCGGCGATCTACGCGGAACTGGCGAACCCCCCACCGCCCCTGATCACCGCCCAGGCCATCGCCGCCCGGGTCGAGTATCTCCAGAGCCTGGGCGCCCTGGAAGCCGTAGGCTCCACCGAGGCACCGCGCTTTCGCCGCACGAGCCTCGTCTGGACAAGGAGCATCCTGTGAGCGCGCCGGTGTTGATGGTTCTGGGCACCGCCTCGTCGGTGGGCAAGAGCACCCTTGTCACGGCGCTCTGCCGCATCGCCTCCCGGCGCGGGCTGCGGGTGGCGCCCTTCAAGGCTCAGAACATGAGCAACAACGCCGCCGTCACCATGGCCGGCGAGGAGATCGCCCGCAGCGTAGCGGTGCAGGCCGCCGCCGCCGGGGTAGCGCCCACCGCCGCCATGAACCCCATCCTGATCAAGCCCGAGGGCGAGCGCCGCAGCCAGATCGTCGTCGAGGGCCGCCCGTGGCGCACCCTCGATGCCCTCGACTACTGGCAGCGCAAAGAACTCCTCTGGGAGGTGGTGACGCGCAACCTTGCCGCCCTGCGCGCCAGCTACGACCTGGTGGTTGCCGAGGGCGCCGGTAGCCCGGTGGAGCTGAACCTCAAGCCCCGTGATATCGTCAACACCCGTGTGGCGCTGCACGCCGGGGCGCGTACCCTGCTGGTAGGCGACATCGACGCCGGGGGGATCTTCGCCCAACTGCTCGGCACGCTCATGCTGCTGGAGCCCGAGGAACGAGCGCTGCTGCGCGGCCTGGTGGTCAATCGCTTCCGTGGCGACCGGGCGCTCTTCGATGATGGCATCGCGATCCTTGAGCGGCGCAGCGGCCTGCCCGTGCTCGGAGTGGTACCCTGGCTCGACGCGATCGGCCTGCCAGAGGAGGACGCCGTGGCGCTCGAACGGCCCACCGCCACCACCCACGGCAGCACCGTGATCGCCGTGCTCCGCCTGCCCGCAATCGCCAACTTCGACGACCTCGACCCGCTCGCCGCCGAGCCAGGCGTGGCGCTGCGCTGGGTGACGCGCCCCGAGGAGCTTCGAGGTGCCATGGCTCTCGTGCTCCCCGGCACCAAACACACCCTGGCCGCCAGGCGCTGGCTGCGCGAGCGCGGCTTCGATGGCGCCATCCGCGCCTTCCCCGGTGCCGTGGTGGGCCTCTGCGGCGGCTACCAGCTCCTCGGCCGGCGTATCAGCGACCCAGAGGGGGTGGAGGGGGCCGGCGGCGATGAGCCCGGCCTGGATCTGCTGCCCGTAGCAACTATCTTCGGCCCCGAGAAGCGCACCGTGCGGGTGGCCGGCGTGGCCCGCGCGCCCTGGGCGCCCGACGAGCCCTTGCTTGGCTATGAAATCCACATGGGCCAGACATCCCTGGACGCGGGCGCCCCCGCGCTGGCTACCATCACCCGGCGTGGCGCCGCGCCATGCTCCGAGCCCGACGGGTGCCTGAGCGCCGATGGCCGCGTCTGGGGCTGCTACATCCACGGTATCTTCAGCGCCGAGGGCTTTCGCCGCGCCTGGCTCGCCACCCTTGGCTGGCGCCCCGGCGCCCCGACCACGCCCCGGGACCCCTTCGAGCGCCTCGCCGACCATGTCGAGGCCGCCCTCGACCCCGACGCCCTCGCCGCGTTGCTCGCCCGCTGATCGCGGCCCAGCCACGCCTTCAGCGTAACGATACGGGCTCGAACCAGGTGTCCCGCTCCGGGCGCCGTAGACGAGCAGCCCCGGGACCGAGCGGCACTCACCGGACTGCGCCGTCGCTTGCCATTGCCCCAGGGCGCGAATTGCGGTATGCTACAGATGCAGCCGCGATCTGACACCCATACCGAGCAGCGATGCTACGCTCGATCGAGGAGACCGCCGAGGCCCTGGCCCGCGAGGCGTATGTCGCCGATGCTGGCCTCAGCACGAGCCTGTTCCTCGCCCTGCGGATGGGCAAGGCCCTGCTGCTGGAAGGCGAGCCAGGCGTTGGCAAGACCGAGGTAGCCAAAGTGCTCAGCCGGGTCTTCGATACGCCGCTCATCCGCCTGCAGTGCTACGAGGGCATCGACGTCGCCCAGGCCGTCTACGAGTGGAACTACCCGCGCCAACTGCTGGAGCTCCAGGCTCGCCGCGAGCACGCTCCCGGCGCACAGCTCCACACCGATGGCATCTACAGCGAGGCCTTTCTGCTGAAACGGCCCCTGCTCCAGGCGATCGACGCCGCAAACACACGCGCCCCGGTGCTACTGATCGACGAACTGGATCGGGCTGACGAGGAGTTCGAGAGCTTCCTGCTGGAACTGCTCTCCGACTTTCAGATCAGCATTCCCGAGTTGGGAACCCTGCGAGCCCGCCACCGGCCGATCGTGATCATCACCTCCAACCGCACCCGCGAGCTGCACGATGCCCTCAAGCGCCGCTGCGTCTACCACTGGATCGACTACCCCAGCCGCGAGAAGGAGCTGGAGATCGTACGCCGGCGGCTCCCCGGCGTCGGCGAGCGCCTGGCGGCCCAGGTGGTGAGCTTCATCCAGGCCGTGCGCCGCGAGGATCTCGCCAAGCCCCCCGGCGTCGCCGAGACCCTCGACTGGGCCGAGGCCCTCGGCCACCTCGGTGCCAGCGAGCTCAGCCCCGCCGTGGTGGACGCGACCCTCGGCATCATCCTCAAGTACCAGGACGACGTCGATATTCTGCGGGGCGCCGTGGCCACCCGGCTGCTTGAAGAGGCGCGCTAGGCGCGGAGAACAGATCAGTTCATGATCGACGAGAGCTTCCTCAAGAACATCCTGCTCTTCACCCGCGCGCTGCGCCGGGCTGGCATACCCGTGGGCCTCGACCAGACGCTGGAGCTGTTGCGGGCCCTGGAGTGGGTGAACCTCGGCTCGCGCGAGCAGGTGTTTTATACCTGCCGAAGCCTGCTGGTGCGCCGCCAGGAGCACCTGCGCCTCTTCGCGATCCTCTTCGCTCACTTCTGGCGCGCCCACAACCCGGCCCTGCCGCGCCGCCAGCAGATGCCGCGCGCCCCGCGCCACCGCCCGCAAGCCCAGCCCTTCACCATCGTCACCTACATGGCGTACAAGGCCCGCCTGGCCGATGAGGCGATCGACGTGGCCGACAAGGCTGGCACCTACAGCCCCGGCGAACTGCTGCAGCGCAAGGAGTTCTCGGCGCTCACACCGGAGGAGTTGGCTCGGGTACGCCGCCTGATCCAGCAGCTAAACTGGCGGGTGAGCCAGCGCGCGACCCGGCGCCGCGTTCCCCGACGGCGTGGCGAGGCCTTGCTGATGCGCCGGGTGGTGCGCGACGCGGCGCGCCACGGGGGCGTGCCACTACGCCTGGCGCGCCAGGCGCGGAAGCGCAAGCCCCGCCCGCTGGTGATCGTCGCCGACATCAGTGGCTCGATGGAGAAGTACAGCCGCCTGCTGCTACAACTCTGCTACAGCGCCACGCGCCGGCTCGACCGCGTCGAATGCTTTGTCTTCGGCACGCGGCTCACTCGCATCACCGCCCAACTGCGGCTGCGCAACACCGACCGTGCCCTGGAGCAGGCCGCCCGCGAAGTGGTGGACTGGGGCGGGGGCACCCGGATCGGCCCGAGTCTGCACAGCTTCAACCGGCGCTGGGCCCGGCGGGTGCTTGGGCGCGGCGCCGTGGCCCTGGTGATCAGCGACGGCTGGGAGCACGGCGACGCCGCCCTCCTTGCCCGCGAGGTGCGGACCCTGCGCCGCCGCTGCCATCGCCTGATCTGGCTCAACCCGCTCGCTGGCCGGGTGGGCTACCAGCCCCTCGCCGCCGGCATGGCCGCCGCCCTGCGCCACGTGGACGACTTCCTGCCCGCGCATAACCTGCAGAGCCTGGAGCAACTGGCCGAGCACCTCGCGGCGCTCGGGGACAGAGCACAGGGCAGGGCGCGGAGGAAGGGGCGCGGGCGGCCAATCATCCAGCGCGCTTCTGGCCCCCTTCCCCCATCCGCAGCACCATAAGCATGCCCCTGTGCCCTGTCCTCTACAAAGGAGCACGAGATGATCCCATCAGCATTCGACTTCTACGCCCCACGCACGCTCGACGAGGCGATCGCCCTGCTCGCGGAGCACGGCGACGAGGCCAAGGTCCTGGCCGGAGGTCAGAGCCTCATCCCCGCCATGCGCTTCCGGCTAGCCGCCCCCGCCGTGCTCGTCGATATCAACGGTATCGGCGGGCTCGATGGCCTGCGCGAGACGAACGGCCACCTTGCGATTGGCGCACTCACCCGCGAGGCTGCCCTCGAGGAATACACCTTCATCCGCGAGCGCTACCCCCTGCTCGCCGATGCCGCCCACGTGATTGCCGACCCGCTCGTGCGCAACCGGGCCACTGTGGGCGGCAACCTCGCCCACGCCGACCCAGCGAATGACCACCCCGCCGTGATGCTCGCCTATGGCGCCGAGCTCGCCGCCCACGGCCCCCGTGGCGCCCGCACCATCCCCATAGACGACTTCTTCACCGGGATGTTCTCCACCAGTCTTGAGCCCGACGAGCTGCTCACCGAGATCCGCATTCCACGCCCTGGCCCCGGCAGCGGCGGCGCCTACCTCAAAGTCGAGCGCAAAGTGGGTGACTATGCCATCTCCGCCGTGGCCGTGCAGCTCACCATGGACGGGCCAACGATCAGGACCATCCGCATCGCCCTTACCAATGTGAGCCCCACGCCCATACGCGCCGAAGAGGCCGAGCGCATCCTCACCGGTCAGACCCTCACCGACGCGACGCTTGAGGCCGCCGGACAGGCCGCCGCCGCCGCCTGCGATCCCTCCGCCGACCTGCGCGGATCGATTGAGTACAAGCGCGACCTGACCCGTGTGCTGGTGAAGCGGGCCGTACGGCGGGCAGCGGAGCGGGCCACGAAGTGACGAGAGGCGAAGAGGGGACCCTGACGATAGGCGATCACCCGGTCACTCCTGCACCAGGGCCACCTCGCAGCGCTAGAGGAGCATCGAGACAGTGAGCACACATCAGATCACATTGACCGTCAACGGCGCCAGTCACAGCGTCCAGACCGAGGCCCGCACCCTGCTCGTCCATCTCATCCGCGAGCAACTGAACCTCACCGGCACTCACATCGGCTGCGACACCTCCAGCTGCGGGGCCTGTACGGTGATCGTCAACGGCCGCGCGATCAAGAGCTGCACCATGTTCGCCGTCCAGGCCGATGGCGCGACCATCGAGACGATCGAGGGCCTGGCGGGGGCCGGCCTCCACCCGCTGCAGGAGGGGTTCTGGGAGAAGCATGGTCTCCAGTGCGGCTACTGCACCCCCGGCATGATTATGTCGGCCAAGGCCTTGCTGGCGCAGAACCCCAACCCGAGCGAGGAGGAGATCCGCTACGGTATCTCCGGCAACCTCTGCCGCTGCACCGGCTATGTCAAGATTGTCGAGGCCATCCAGTACGCCGCCGCCAAGCTGCGTGAGCAGCAGACCCAGGAGGTGCCCGCATGAGTGATCAGCTCGACCCCCTGCGCGCCCTCGATGAGGCCGGGGAGCGTCACCTGCCCGACCGGGTGGAGCGCCACACGCCCAAGCCCGCCGGCAGCTCCGCGATCGTGGAGACCAGCCACGAGGTACGTGTCACTACCCCGGCCACCGTCTGCGGCATGGGCCACCGCATGAAGCGCAAGGAAGATCCGCGCTTCATCCAGGGCCGTGGCACCTACGTGGACGACGTGAAGCTGCCGGGCATGCTGTACATGGACATCGTGCGCAGCCCCTACGCCCACGCCCGGATCACGAAGATCGACGCGAGCGAGGCCCTCAAGGTGCCCGGCGTGCTCGCTGTGATCACCGGCGAGGACCTGAAGCAGGCCGGTAATCTCCACTGGATGCCGACCCTCATGTCCGATACCCAGATGGTCCTGCCGATCGAGAAGGTGGTCTACTACGCCCAGGAGGTCTGCGTCGTAGTCGCCACCGACCGCTACGCCGCTGCCGATGGGGTGGAGAAGGTGGTGGTGGAGTACGACCCCTTGCCCGTAGTGGTGGACCCCTTCGAGGCCCTGAAGGACGAGACGATCGTCCGCGACGACAAAGAGCTGAAGACGAACCACATCTGGCACTGGGAGGCAGGCGACCGGGAGGCTACCGAGCACGTCTTCCGCAGCGCGGCGAAGGTGGTCAAGCAGTACATGCACATCCCGCGCATCCACGTCGCCTCGATCGAGACCTGCGGCATGGTGGCCGACTTCAACAAGGCCACCGGCAAGCTCAAGATCTGGATGACGAGCCAGGCCCCCCACGCGCATCGCACCGTCTTCGCGCTGGTGAGCGGCATCCCCGAGCACAAGATCCAGATCATCTCGCCGGACATCGGCGGCGGCTTCGGCGGCAAGGTGCCCGTCTACCCCGGCTATGTCTGCTGCGTGGTGGCGAGCATTGTCACCGGGAGGCCAGTGAAGTGGATCGAGGACCGCTCGGAGAACCTACAGGCCGACAGTTTCGCCCGCGACTACCACATCACCGCCGAGATGGCCGCCGACGCCGACGGGCGCATCACCGGGCTGCGGGTGCGCACCCTGGCCGACAACGGCGCGGCCGACGCGGCGGCCAACCCCTCGAAGTTCCCGGCCGGCCTCTACTCGATCTGCACCGGCTCCTACGACATGCGGGCGGCCCATATTGCCGTGGACGGCGTGTACACCAACAAGCCGCCGGGGGGCGTGGCCTACCGCTGCTCCTTCCGCGTGACGGAGGCGGTGCACATGATCGAGCGTATGACCGACATTATGGCCCATGAGCTCGGCGAGGACCCGGCCGCCTTTCGCCTGAAGAACTTCATCCGGCCCGAGCAGTTCCCCTATCGCTCGCCCACGGGCTGGGAGTACGACAGCGGCAACTACCACGCCGCCCTCAAGCTGGCCATGGAGATGATCGGCTACGAGGAGCTGCGGCGGGAGCAGGCCGAGAAGCGGACGCGCGGCGAACTGATGGGCATCGGCATCTCCAGCTTCACCGAGGTGGTGGGCGCCGGCCCCTCGCGCGACTACGACATCCTCGGGATCAAGATGTTCGACTCGGCCGAGATCCGCATCCACCCCACCGGAAAGGCGATCGCCCGCTTTGGCACCAAGAGCCAGGGCCAGGGCCACGAGACGACGTACGCCCAGATTATCGCCGAGGAGTTGGGCATCCCCGCCGAGCATGTCGAGGTGGAAGAGGGCGACACCGACACCGCGCCCTATGGCCTGGGCACCTACGCCAGCCGCTCCACGCCTACCGCCGGCGCCGCCGCCGCCGTCGCCGCCCGCAAAATCCGCGCCAAGGCCCGCACGATCGCGGCCTACCTGCTGGAGGTGAGCGAGGACGACCTGGAGTGGAGCGTGGACCGCTGGCAGGTGAAGGGCTCGCCCGAGCAGCACAAGACCATCCAGGATATCGCCTTTGCTGCCTACACCAATCACCCGCCGGGGGTTGAGGCTGGCCTGGAGGCCACCGACTACTACGACCCACCGAACCTGACGTTCCCCTTCGGCAGCTACATCTGCGTGGTCGATATCGACACGGGCACCGGCGAGGTGAAGATCCGCCGTTTTGTGGCGGTTGATGACTGCGGCAATATCATCAACCCGCTCGTGGTGGAGGGGCAGATCCACGGCGGCCTGACGATGGGGCTGGCCCCCGCGCTCTTCGAGGAGATCGTCTACGACGAGAATGGCCAGAACCTTACCGGCACCTTCATGGACTATCTGCTGCCAACGGCGGTGGAGACCCCGAAGTGGGAGATTGGCAAGACGATCACCCCCTCGCCCCACCACCCGATCGGCGCCAAGGGCGTCGGTGAGTCGCCGACCGTCGGCGCCCCGCCGGCGATCGCCAACGCCGTCGTGGACGCGCTCTGGCACCTGGGCGTCCGCCATATCGACATCCCGATTACCCCGCAAAAGGTCTGGAAGCTGTTGCGGGATCACGGGATAACCGAGTAGATCGGGTGGCCGCCGGCCGGGGCGGCCACCCTTGAATACCCATGTACGACGATTTCTTCCTCAAAGCCGCCGAGCTGCAGCGGGCAGGCGCACCCTTCGCCACCGCCACCGTCGTGCGGGCCGAGCGGCCCACCTCGGGCAAGCCCGGCGATCGGGCGATCGTCACTGCCGACGGGGTGATGCATGGCTGGATCGGCGGGAGCTGCGCCCAGCCCACGGTGGTGCGCGAGGCCCTCGCCGCCCTCCGCGACGACCAGAGCCGCCTGGTGCGTCTCTCGCCGGACCCCCAGGCCCAGATGCCCCGCGAGGGCCTGCGCGATGTACCGATGACCTGTTACAGCGGCGGGACGCTGGAGATCTTCATCGAGCCTCATCAGCCCCCGCCGCGCCTGCTGGTGGTAGGCGGGCTGCCCGCCGCCCGGGCCCTCGCGCTCCTCGGCCAGGCCATGAGCTACCAGGTGATCGTCGCCGACCCGGACCACGGCGGGAGCGAGTTCCCGGGCGCTCAGGAGCTACTCACCGACCTCGACGCCCTGCCCGCCCGGGTGAGCCCGCTCACCTACGCCGTCGTCGCCACGCACGGGCACTACGATGAGCTGGCGCTGGAGCGGCTGCTGCCCACCGTGGCGCCCTATGTGGGCCTCGTGGCCAGCCGCGTCCGCGCCGAGGCCGTGCGCCGCTATCTCGCCGACCAGGGGCTCACGCCCGCGCAGATTGGCCGGCTACGCGCGCCCGCCGGCCTGGACATCAAGGCCCGCCGTGGCGACGAGATCGCCCTCAGCGTGATGGCCGAGATTGTGCGCGAACGACGCGGCGCCGACACGATCGCCTGGGGGCCACCGGCCCCGGCCGAGGCATCCTGCCCCGTCTGCGGCATGGCCGTGGCAACCGCCGGCGCGAAACACACCTACGAGCACGCCGGCACAACCTTCTACTTCTGCTGCCCCGGCTGCCGCTATGCCTTCGTCAAAGATCCGGCGGCATTCGCCATCTGAGCATCGCGCAAGATTTCTGCGCGCTCAGTTCGCCCCGGGTACCGCCCGGAGAATCTGCGGTCCCTTCGCAAACCCGGCGGCGCGCACCCTGTGATCCTCCTCAGTTCTCCACCCGGTGGAACGTCTCGGCCAGGGGCACACCGAAGGGCTCACCGCGCTCAGCGGCCCATTCGCGCAAACGCCTGGCGAGCTCCGTCTGATCCTCGCCGAGCTGGCTCACGTGGCAGCGCAGGGCCGCCAGCTTGATCTCAAAGGTCTCAGAGACATCCACGGCATAGTTGAGGTGGGGCGCGCCGATCACGAAGAGCTCTTTCACGCGACTGGGGGCCAGGCCCTCGGCGAGCAACTCGGGGAAATCCCAGCCGTTCTGGGCAGCGGGGTAGACAGCGGCGAGGGAGGCCTGGGCGGCGGCGAGGTGGTCGGGGTGGAAGCGCCCGATCGCATAGCTAGGTGTCCAGACGCGGTCGGGCGACTGGCAGACCAGGCGGTAGGCGCGGGTACGGCGGATCTGGCGAACGATCTCGCGGCGCAGGGCGAGGCTGGGCTCAAGCTCGCCGTCGCGGAAGTCGAGGAAGACAACCTCCTTCAGGCCGAGGATCGCGGCAGCGGCGCGCTGCTCATCCTTACGGCGGTCGGAGATTCGGCGGCGTGCCTCGGGGCCGACGTCGGTGGCATCGTCGGGGCCGCCAGAGCCGCCATCGGTACAGACCACCAGGGTTACCTCCCAGCCCTCGCGGGCCCAGGCAGCCATCGTACCGCCACAGCCAAATTCAGCATCGTCGGGGTGGGCCACCACCACCAGGGCCGTACGCGGCCGCTCCTCAGCAGGGGTTGTCATCAGGACACTCCAGTGGGGCAAAGTGTTCACAGCATGTCGGTGTAGTCTAGCACAGGATTGCGGCGCCGGCATCACAGGCGACCCGGGGGACAGGGGGACAGGGCACAGGGGTGCTGGAACATCCGGCACACCCTGTTACGAAACCGGGCTCCATACGCCAGCCGGAACCCCGCCCCCCGCGTTCCCGGGGGCTTGTGCCGGAACCCCGCGTTCGACCAAACGCTCTTCGAGTTCCTTGTGCTGTCGTTCCCGCGCCAGCCGGAACCCCGCCCCCCGCGTTCCCGGGGCACGCGAGCCTCCCGCACTGGACGCCCGCCTGCGCCGGCGTGGCCCACGCGCGCCGGGGGGCGTTCCCGCGCACGCGCCGCCCCCTGGGAACCCACGGCCACGCCCTGCGCATGCAGCGTCACGCATCCGTGGGGTACAATACAATAGGTGCAGCGCCTCTCACTACAAAGTGCCGCCCATGCCCAGCGCCCGCTCGCTCATCGCCCTATTGATCGCCCCGCTCCTCGTCGGCTGCCAGATCGAGGTGCGCATCGATCCTGCCACACCCACGGCCCGCCCGGCTGCCGCGCTCCCCGCCGCAGGCTACCCGTCCATGCCGGAAGGCCTGGAGCCCGCCCGGGTGATCAACATCATCGACGGTGATACCATCGATGTCGCCATCGGTGGCCGCGAAGAGCGCGTGCGCCTGATCGGCATCGACACCCCCGAATCGGTCGATCCCCGCCGCCCCGTCGAATGTTTCGGAGTCGAGGCCTCCGCCGCTGCCAGCGCCCTGCTCGACGGCCAGACCGTCTGGCTCGAAGAGGACCCCAGCCAGGACTCCCGCGACCGCCATGGCCGCCTGCTACGCTACGTCTGGCTCGAGGACGGGCGCATGGCCAACCTGGAGCAGATCGCCGGCGGATTCGCCTTCGAGTACACCTACGACACACCCTACCGCTACCGCGAGGCCTTCCGCCTGGCGGAGCGAGCCGCCCGCGACGCCGGGATCGGCCTCTGGTCCAGCAACACCTGCGCTGGCCAATCCATCCCCGCCGGCACCACTCCGGCGCCCACCGCCGCCGGCCAGGCCCCACCGGCCACCACACCCGCCTGCCCGCCCACGCCCGACCCGGCCAGCGCGGCCGAGGCGCCCGTGCGCATCATCGCCCTCGACAAGCGCGCCGAGGTAGTGCGCCTGGAGAATGTGGGCGCCGCACCGGTGAACCTCGACGGCTGGCTGATCTGCAGCGTACGCGGCGGCGAGCCCCAGGCGGGGCTCAGCGGCACCCTGGCGCCCGGCGAAGCCCGCGACTTCGCCAACCCCGGTGCGCCGATCTGGAGCAACAGCAATCGCGACGACGCGGCCCTCTACAACCCGAGCGGTCTGCTCGTGAGCTACTGGGAAGATCAGTAGCGCGCAGATCAAGCGGTGGTCAACGGCCCCCATCGCGTAGCCCGCCCAGGCGACGCCGCAGGGTGGAGAGGAGCCGGCGGTAGTGCTCAACGCTCCGGCCTTCTGGGAGATGCCGAGCCGCGCCCAATCAGACAACGTGGTATGATGCCTATGCGGCCAGCTGCGGGTGTGGCTCGTACAACGGGCCGACACTCGCAACACCGGGCATCGGAACCCACTCTGCCCGATAGCGCGTCGTCAGCGCGCTGCGGAGAGTACAATGATCGAAGCGACCATCTGCACGCACTGTGGCGCTGCCAATCCCGTGAGCGCGCGCTTCTGTATCGAGTGCGGCGCCGCGCTCCCGCCAGCGGCCACAGGACCAACCGCGCGACTGCGGCCACAGCCCCCGCGCCCGGAGGGGGCCTCACCGCATAACCAGGGAGGAGGATCGATGTACTGCCCCGTTTGTCGCGAGGTGGCGCTCGTCATGGCCGATCGCCAGGGCATCGAGGTAGATTACTGCCCACAATGCCGTGGGGTCTGGCTTGATCGCGGCGAGCTCGATAAGATTATCGAGCGGGTTGCGCAGACGCAACGCGGCGGCGCGGCCTACCCTCCCCGGCAGCACGACCGGGACACGGACGAGTTGCGTCACTACCGCCACGACGATGACAACTATCGCCCCAAGAAGAAGCGTCGCGGGCTGCTCGACGAACTCTTCGACTTTGACTGAACCGGGGGCGCCGGGCGACGCTTCATCCATACCGCCCCGTATCTCCCCACACCACAGACGCCGCTCCACCTCCCGCCAGCGGCTGTGCCCGGGCCACTGGCGGAAGTGGCGTTATCCTCCCCACACCTCCAGCGTTCACCCACACCAACCTCTTCCGGTACACCCTGAAGGGCCTGGCTAGAGAGCACGCCACCGGGCACCAGGCCTGCGTGGCTCCAGAGCGCCACACCCGCTGCTCGCCGCCTGAACCGTGGCAGCGTGGTGTTCGCGCGTGTCCATAGAAATGCGAGCAACCCACCCCAGAGCGCAAGCGGGAAGTGTATCGAGCTTCGCGCGGCCTCGCGTTCCAGCGCTCACTCGTTGCCCCCCTGACCGCATCAACGGTGCGGGACGTTTCAATCCTCGCCCGGAGAGCTTCGGGTAATTATTCCGCACAAATACGCTAACCGCCAGCGGTGGCATGATTCGGGTGTCGAATCCAACCAGGTCACAGCCAAGGCGGTTAGGTATGCCCATTGTACCACCCGTGCTGCGCGGCAAGACCCGCGATCTGCCCGACGTGCCGCCGTTGGTTCAGTTCCTCATCGGCCAGTTCCTTACCCCCATCCTGGCCTGGCTCGAAAGCCTGGTCTATCGCCCCCTGCTGCGCCGCTGCGCCGACCACCCGCTCGTGCTGCTGGCCCAGTGGTATGACCCCTCCGCCGTGGTTGCCGCCTGTCAGGGCTTCCATCACGCCCCCGGCACACCTGGCGCCCCGCCCACCTTCACCATCCAGCAGTTTGTGCGCATAGAAATTGTTCGTGCCTGGGCCGACTGCTGCTCCGACCCCGCCCTGGAGCGCCTCCTCTCCACCGACCTCCTCGTGCGCTGGTTCGTCGGCCTGCCCCTGAGCCAGCCTGCCCCCGACCACTCCACCCTGGCCGACTTCCACGCCTACCTCTGCGCTCATGCCCCTGCGGCCTTCTTCCTCGACACCCTGACCTTTCTTGACCGCCTCGACCCCGAACCACCCGAAACCACTCCCCAGATCGTCGACACCTTCGCCATGGAAAGCCCTGTCGCCGCCTGCCGCGGCCCCGCCCATCTGCTGCGCCACCTGTGTCTGCGCCTGGCCCGCTGCTAGTTGGCTTCTGCCCCGCCCGCCCTGCAGTCGGCCCTGCCACCGCTCGACCTCGGCCTGCTTGCCCGGCCCTGCTACCCCCGCACGGCCCGCGAGCGCCAGCAGCATCTTCAGACCGCCGTCAGCGTGACGACCTGGCTGGTCGAGGGCCTCACACCCCATCTGCCCGCCCTCGAACCCGCCCTACGGGCCGTGGTCGCCGACTACCTCGCCGCTCTGGCCAAGGTGCAGCTGACGAGCTCACCACCGATGCCAGTGGCCATGTGACGGAGCGGCCGGCGAACGACCGCGGCACGCACCGGCTGGCCAGCGCCGTGGATCGCGATGCCACGTTCCGCAAGCACGACGACAGCCCGGCCGTCCTGGGCACCAACGCGGTCATCTCCACCACGGCCACCCGCATCCGCGCCTGCGTCGCCCTCACTGGCAGCACGCCCGACAGCGCCGCCCCGGCGGCGGTGCTGCAGCAGCAGCGCGAGGCCGGGCGGCCGCTGCCAGAGCATCTGGTGATGGATCAGGCTGGGGGCTGGGGCAAGACCCGCGCCCAGGTCGACGCCGTGAGCGAGGGACAGACCGCCATGGTGGCCTGGGTTCCCAGCAGCGGCGGGAGCGACCCGCACCGTTTGAGCGTGGCCGACTTTCGGGTTGATGCCGAGCGAAGGTGCTGCACCTGCCCCAATGGCGTGGTAAGGACGAAGGCGTATCAGCACGGCGAGGGTGCCGGGGTGTTCTTGCGCTTTCTGGCGTCCCAATGCGCTGGCTGTCCGCTGTGGAGCCAGTGTCGTGACCCAGAGGCGAGCCCGAAGGGTCACCGCAGCGTGTATATCTCGGACGACCACAGCTATCTGCGGGCCGGGTCCGCTTGCAACCAGACGCCCGAAGGGCGAGCACTTTTGGGCGGTCGTTGGCAGGTGGAGCCGACGATTGCGTGGTTGGTGCGCTACCAGGGCTGTCGACGGGCACGGCGAGGGGGGCAAGTGGCGGCGCAATGCCAGCCCTACCAGGCCTGTGCGATGCGCAACCTGTTGCTGTGGCTGAGCCGGGGGAGACGGGGACTGGCACCACGCCCGGCCGCGTGAGCCACCTGCGCGCAGCTCCAGTTGACGGTACCGTGAAGGGGCGGGCTGCTGCGTGGCTGCCACCAGGTCTAATCTGCGCCAAGCAGCACGATTTCCGGCCAAACCGCATCCAACCATCACGAAAACCCTTGCTATCCACGACCGACCACCCGGCCCACCGCCTCCTCTGGCCAGCGCCTCGCCCCAACCCCGCCTGAAAAAACGCCTCCGACGTGCTCAGGGGGAAGGACGCCCTCAATTACCCGAAGCTCTCCGCCCGGCGCGATGGCCGGGCGCGACGACGGTGATGCTCCGCTCGGCAGAGCAACTCCTCGCGTTTCAATCCTCGCCCGGCGCGATGGCCGGGCGCGACGTCGAGCTCCTCGGCCTGGTTCACGCAGATCCCGTCGTTTCAATCCTCGCCCGGCGCGATGGCCGGGCGCGACGGTGAATCCGCTCCCGTCGTCGGCACCCACGACCGTGTTTCAATCCTCGCCCGGCGCGATGGCCGGGCGCGACTCGGCATTGTTGAGCTGATCGTTGGCCTGCTCGAGTTTCAATCCTCGCCCGGCGCGATGGCCGGGCGCGACAGTTGGATCTCGTCGGCGGCCTCGCCTTCCTGGGCGTTTCAATCCTCGCCCGGCGCGATGGCCGGGCGCGACACACACCACAAGCCGATCAGTACTCGTCTCATTTGTTTCAATCCTCGCCCGGCGCGATGGCCGGGCGCGACGGCCCACGGGCGGCCGCTTGAGCATCTCGAGATCCAGTTTCAATCCTCGCCCGGCGCGATGGCCGGGCGCGACGCGCCGGCCGATCGTCTGCCCGAAGAGCCGAGTCAGTTTCAATCCTCGCCCGGCGCGACGCGCACCAACGAGGTGCAGCGCTTTCTAGACCGGTTTCAATCCTCGCCCGGCGCGATGGCCGGGCGCGACCTGACCGGCTACCGCGATCCGCTCGCGCGCCACCCGTTTCAATCCTCGCCCGGCGCGATGGCCGGGCGCGACCGCCGTGTCAATGATTATGTCACGCAGTGGCGGCGGTTTCAATCCTCGCCCGGCGCGATGGCCGGGCGCGACGCGGCGAGCCCGACGCCCTCTCGGTCGAGGATGCGGTTTCAATCCTCGCCCGGCGCGATGGCCGGGCGCGACCACGACGCGGCCGTCTACGACACCGTGTTTACCGAGGGTGGGGCAGAACATAAGATGTGGGTCGTCTGACGACCCGTATTCCTGAACGTGCGTCGCTCGGCTCACCCAAACGGA
>SFCB01000046.1 GCA_004367505.1 Chloroflexi bacterium OHK40
AACCGAAGCAGGGCCATCCCTGGCGTCGTCCTTGGAGCGTGCGCCGCCAGCGTGAGCTGGCGGGTGCCGCGTAAGTGCAGGACTTTACGTCACACCCCCGGGCGACGAGCCCGCGCTGCGGGCCGCCGCTACCGCCACCGACCCGCTGCTGCGCGAGGCGGCCCTGCGCGCCCTCACCCCGAAAGGAGCGCCCGCGATGCTCACTACGCTCGAGAAGGTCCTCATCCTGAAAAGTGTCAGCATCTTCAGCGACACCGCCGATGTGGTGCTCGCCGAGGTGGCCGCCATCCTCAGCGAAGAGGAGGTCCCGGCGGGAACCCCGATCTTCGCCAGGGGCGATCTCGGCACCAGCATGTACGTCATCGTCTCCGGGCGAGTGCGCGTCCACGATGGCGAGCGCACCCTCAACGAACTCGGCAGCCGCGATGTCTTCGGCGAGATGGCGCTGCTCGACCCGGAGCCCCGGATCGCCTCGGTGACGGCGATCGAGGATACGCTCCTCTTCCGTGTGGACCACGAGCCCTTCGTTCAGGTAATGGCCGACCGCGTCGAGGTGGCCCTCGGCATCATCCGCGTGCTCACCCGCCACTTGCGCGCCCGCGTGCGCGACGTGGCCGCGCTCGACGAGCGCGTGCGCTGGCTCGAACGGGCCAGATGACAGATCTGTTATCGGGGCTCCGAGCAGGCTTAACAATTCGCTGGTATCATCTCCCCGGCACCCATCAGCGAGAGAGAGAAGGGGAGTATGAGCCTGTTCCACACCCGTGGGCGCGCAGCGGCGCGCCTGGCGAGCCTCGCGGCGCTGCTGATCACCGCCCTCGTCGCCACTCTCGGGCCCGCCGTCCAGCCAGTGATCGCCGCCGGTAGCGTCTCACTCACCAGTATCGGCGCGACGTACACCGAAACCTTCGACAGCCTCGCCAGCAGCGGTACCTCCTCCACCACGCCCCTCGGCTGGGAGTTCAGCGAGAGCGGCACCAACGCCAATGGGCTCTACTCGGCTGGCACCGGCTCGAACAATGCCGGCGATACCTACAGCTTTGGCGATAGCGGTAGCACCGAGCGCGCCCTCGGCGGCCTGCTCAGCGGCAGCCTCACCCCCACCTTCGGCGCGTCGTTCACCAACAACACTGGCGCGACGATCACCGAGCTGCAGATTAGCTACACCGGCGAGCAGTGGCGCCTCGGCACTGCAAACCGTGGCCCCGACCGGATCGACTTCCAGTACAGCCTGAATGCCACTAGCGTCACGAGTGGCACCTGGGTCGATGTGGACACGCTCGACTTCGCGAGCCCGACGACCACCGGGACGGTCGGCGCGCGGCCGGGCAACGATCCGGCGAACAGCCTCGCGATCAGCGGGTCGATCACGGGCCTGAGCATCCCCACTGGCGCCACCTTCTGGGTCCGTTGGAGTGATTTTAACGCCAGCGGCGCCGACGACGGCCTCGCCGTCGATGCCTTTACGCTGACCCCGCTCGGGGAAGCGGTCGGGCCCGGCGTATCCGTCGTCGAGAGCGGTGGGAACACCACCGTGGCCGAGGGCGGCGCCACCGACAGCTACACCATCGCGCTCAACACCGCTCCGAGCGGTCCGGTGACGATCCAGGCCAGCGCCGCCGCTCAAGTGGAGCTGAGCGCCGATGGCAACATCTACGCCCCCGCGATCAGCCTGACCTTCAGTGACACGGCCCCGCAGACCGTCGTTGTGCGCGCGGTGGACGATGCCGATGTTGAGGGCGACCATAGCGCCACGATCAGCCACCAGATCGTCGCCGGCACGACCGACTACCCGCCGGAGTTGGCCATTGCCGGCGTGACGGTGAGCATCGCCGACAACGACACGGTGGTGGTCGCCTGCCCCGCTAGCCCGAGCGTGACGAAGATCTCGGCCATCCAGGGCAACGCCGAGAACGCCGCCATCCTCGGCCCGGTCACGGTTGAGGGCGTGATCACCCAGCTCGTCTCCGGCCTGAGTGGCTTCTACATCCAGGAGGAGCTCGCCGATGAGGATGGTAACCCCGCCACCTCCGAGGCGCTTTTCGTCTTCCTGGGCAGCAACTACGCGACCCTCACCGCCGGTCTGGCCCCGGGCGACGTGGTGCGCGTGGCCGGCACCGTGGTCGATCGCAGCACCAACGATGGCGGCAGCCCGCCAGTGGTTTCGCTGCATACTCAGATCACCAGCAATCCCGTCCCGTCGATCACCGACTGTGAGACCACCGCCACGGTAACTCCGGTCGATGTTACGTTCCCGATCGCCAGCCTGGAGCCCTACGAGAACATGCTCGTGCGCTTCCCGCAGACGCTGGCGATCGGCGAGTATTTCAACTACGACCGCTTCGGCGAGGTGGTGCTGGCCTACACCGAGGGCATCCCCGAGCTGGCCGGCCAGTCGCGCTTCTTCCAGCCCACCAACATCGTTGAGCCCGGTGCTGCCGCCAACGCGCTGGCCGCCGAGTACGAGCGCCGCATCATCACCCTGGACGATCGCCGCAGCAGCCAGAACCCGAGCCCGCCCATCCACCCCAATGGCCAGAACTTTACGCTCGCCAACCGCTTCCGTGGCGGCGACACCGTGACGGGCGTGGTGGGCACGATCGACCACACGTTCGGCCTCTTCCGCGTGCAGCCCAGCAGCTACGGAACCTACAATGCCGTCAACCTGCGGCCCGCTGCGCCTGAGGCGGTGGGCGGTAGTCTGCGGGTGAGTGCCTTCAATACGCTCAACTTCTTCCTCACCCCCGATTACCCGAATACCAACCCGCCCAACCCCCTCGACAACACGTGTGGCCCGCTCCAGAGCCTTGAGTGCCGAGGCCACGACTCCGACCAGCCCAACGAGCTTGCCCGCCAGCGTACCAAGCTCCTGGCCGCCATCCAGGGTCTCAACCCCGACATCCTCGGCCTGATCGAGCTCGAAAACACCGCTGGCGTCGACCCCCTCGGCGACCCGACCAACGGCGTGGTGACGGGTCTCAACGCGATTCCCGGCGGCGATACCTACGCCTACCTCGACACCGGTGTGATCGGTACCGACGCCATCCGCGTGGGGATGATCTACAAGCCCGGCAAGGTTACTCCCGTCGGCCCCTTCCGCATCCTCGACAGCAGCGTGGACCCGCGCTTCATCGACACGAAGAACCGCCCGGTGCTGGCCCAGACCTTTGAGGAGAACGCCACCGGCGCCCGCTTTACCGTGGCGGTGGCCCACCTTAAGTCCAAGGGCTCCAACTGCAACGACGTGAACGACCCGAACCTCGGTGACGGCCAGGGCAACTGCAATCTCACCCGCAAGGCCGCCGCCGAGGCGCTGGTGGCCTGGCTGAACAACGATGCGGTCTTCGGCGCCGATAAGGACTTCCTGATCGTTGGTGACCTGAACTCCTACGCGAACGAGGACCCGATCGATGTGATCAAGGCGGGCCCGGATGGGCTGGCAGACACCGCCGACGATTACGTGAACCTGATCCGCCAGTTCGGCGGCCCCTTCGCCTACTCCTACGTCTTCGACGGCCAGCTTGGCTACCTCGACCACGCCCTGGCCAGCGCCAGCATGGCCGCCCAGGTGACTGGCGCCACCGAGTGGCACATCAACGCCGATGAGCCCGATCTGCTCGACTACGACACGAGCTTCAAGGGTCCGAACGAAGATCTGCTCTACGAGCCGAACGCCTACCGCACCTCCGACCACGATCCGGTGCTGGTGGGCCTGAGCCCGGTGAACAGCGCGCCCCTGGCGGTGGACGATAGCTTCGCCACCGACGAGGATACACCTCTCGGCGGTGATGTGCTGGCGAACGATAGCGACCTGGAAGGAGAGGTACTCACCGCCGCGCTGGTGGCCGGGCCCGCCAATGGCGCGGTGACGCTCAACCCGGACGGGAGCTTCTCCTACACGCCGAATGCGAACTTTAACGGTGTCGACAGCTTCACCTACACGGCGAGCGACGGCACCAGCAGTTCGAATGTGGCCACCGTCACGATCACGGTCAATCCGGTGAACGACGGGCCGAGCATCACCCGCCTCGCTGCCACCGACGTCTGTGTGGCGGGCAATGTCGCCAGCGGTGGCTTCACGGTGAGTGTGGCCGACCTGGAGACGAACGCCGATGGGCTGGTCCTGAGCTTCAGCAGCACCAATCCGCGGATCAGCGCCTCGGCCGCCGGTAGCGGCGCCGAGCGGGCGATCACCTTCACGGTGAGCGGAAGCGGCACGACGAGCGGCCAGGTGACGGTGACCGTGACCGACGCCGAGGGCCTGGCGGCGTCGCTGAGTGTGCGCGTGGTGGCCGGCTCCAAGAGCGCGAACCTGCTCGTCGGAAGCCCCGAGGCCGACGTGATCTTCGGCCTTGGCGGCAATGACGTGATCTCCGGCGGTGGTGGCGACGACCTGCTCTGTGGCGGCAACGGCGACGACCTGATCACCGCCGGTGCCGGGAACGACACAGCAGACGGAGGGAGCGGCGACGATGGCCTGTCCGGCGAGGACGGGAACGACCGGCTCTTCGGCGCTGGTGGGAACGACCTGCTCACCGGTGGGGACGGCGATGATTTGCTCGACGGCGGCGATGGGCGCGACACGCTCATCGGTGGGGATGGGAACGATACCCTTCTCGGCGGGGCGGGCGACGACGCCCTGTTCGGCACGGCGGGCAACGACACGCTGACAGGCGGCTCCGGCGGCGACCTGCTGAGTGGCGGCTCGGGCACCGACACGGCCACCGATTTCACGCCCGGCCAGGACATTCAGGTGGGCATTCCCTAGGAGTTGCCAGGGTCGGGCGCGAAGGGTTTACCCACACACGGAGGGACGCAGCGCGCTGCGTCCCTCCGTGTGCGCTCCAGACTGCTCGGGCGCAAGCTCACCGGCCGGGATGGCAAGGGTGAGCCGATGCTGCGGCGGCGGAAGCGGCCCGCGCCGTAGGTTTCCCGGCCGCTCATCGCGGAAGACGAGCTTCAGGCTCACGGCGGGCACGCCGGTTGCGTCAAGGCGCAGCGCCTGGTGGCCAGGGGCGAAGCTGACGAAGCCGGAAGACAGCCAGTCTCTGTCCGGGCGCACCCGCGCTGGTCGAGCTTTGTGGTGCCGCTCTATGATACAGGCAGTAGCGTGAACACCACTGCGGCGGGTGAGTCCTGCACTGCGGTGGTGCCGTGGCTGCGCTACACTGTTCAGCGAGGAGCGGGGCAGGCCGGGGGACCACAGCATTCAATGGCGCATGGTGTGCTCGCCCGGCCAGGACCTCACGGGGGCTATGGAGGGCTGTTGCCGCTCCCCGCTTGCGGCCCAGGCCCAGAGGCCCCCGGGCCGCCCCAGACGGCTGGCGGCGATTGACACTGAGGAGGGGCCTGTGGCGCAGATAGCCTTAACCTGGATTGAGCGGAAGCGCTTCCTCGGGGTGGACAGCACCAGCCACAGTGTGGTGCTCTCGGGCGGCGACGATGTGGGCGTCAAGCCCTCGGATACGCTGCTGATCGCGCTCGGTGCCTGCGCCGCCTACGATGTCGTCGAGATCCTCCAGAAGCAGCGCCTGGATCTGCGGCGTCTGGCCGTGCTGGTCGACGGTGAGCAGGCCGAACAGGCGCCCTGGCCCTATCGCCGCATCCACCTGCGCGTGGCAGCCGCCGCGCCCGGGCTGCGCCACGAGCAGTTAGCTCGCGCCACCGACCTGGCCCTGAACAAGTACTGCTCGGTGCGGGCCTCGCTCCACCCCGAGATCGAGGTGAGCTTTGAGGTCTCGGTAGAGGAGGCGTAGGAGCCGATGGCCGTGCTTACACCAGCGGCGCGCCTCGGGGTCGCCACCGCTGTGGCGGGCGCCCTGTGGGGCGCCGGTGGTCTGGCCTGGCGCGCCACGGGCTCACTGGCGCCGTTGTGCTTCTTCGGCTACCTCGGTACAGCCCTCGCGCCGGCGCTAACCTACTACCTCGGCTTGCCGAGCCACCGGCGGATTCGCGGGCGCCGGGTGATCACCGTCGCGCTTGGTGTGGGCATGTTCGCCGCCGCCCTGGCCCGGGCCGTCTTCCAGGGCTCGGTAGTCGCCGTCGAGGGGCTGGCCTTCGAACTCCTGGCCGGGGTGGCCGGGGCTGCGGTGCTCCACTTTACGATCGCCAAGCTCGTTGGGCCACTGATCTTCGGGCGCGTTTACTGCGGATGGGCCTGCTGGACCGGGATGGTCCTCGATCTCCTGCCCTATCGGACGAGCGATGGCCGGCGGGGTGGGCTCTGGCGCTGGTTGCCGCTCCTCCACCTGGCTGCAAGTGTGGCTCTCGTGCTCATCCTCGTGCTCGGGTTCGGCTACCACCCGGGGACCATCGGTGCCGTGGTCTGGTTCCTTGGCGGCAGCGCCCTCTACTACGCGCTCGGCGTGGGGCTGGCTTTCTGGCTGAAGGACAACCGCGCCTTCTGCAAGTACGCCTGCCCAGCCGGCCTGTTGGCCCGTCCGGCGGCGCGCTACAGCCTGCTCAAGGTGGCCGGTAATCCGATCCGCTGCAACGGGCGCGCCGAGTGCGTGGCCGTCTGCCCGATGGACATTCGCATCCTCGACTACACCCTGGGCGGGATGCGCGTGCTCTCGGGTGACTGCATCCTCTGCCAGAGTTGTCTGAATGTCTGCCCGGAGGGTGGGCTGGAGCTTAGCCTGGGATTTGACGCTCAACCAGTTGAGTTACTCCGCGACCACCGCGCGAACTGATCGACCTTCCGCCGCGCAGTGCCTGCGAGTGGCGCGGAACCCTGCCATGGGCGGTTGCTACCCGGGCCAGACGCCACGGTATGCTCCGGGCCGCGTGTCCCTCTCGTTTGTGCCCGCGCTGCGTTCCTCCCGAGGCTGTGGCGTTTCCTTCCGCACACCTCCGACGTTCACACCCATCTGCCCTGGTCGGACCCGCTTGCGTGAGGGCAGCGGACCTGGCCGTCTGGCGATGGGGCGTGAGCCCCGCGCAGCACGGTCGCAAGGTCCCGGATGCGCGACCCCACGCCCGTGGAGGCCGCCGGTCCGTGCAGCCCGACCCCCTGCCCACACACCCCTGGCCATGCCGGCCTGTTTCGGGCTATAATACCCGGAAAGCTCCCGGCGGGTCGGAAAGGAGCGGGCCATGTCCACGCGGCGGATCCTGGTAGCGTTGATCGCGCTCCTCTCCATCGTGGTGTTCGTTGGCGGCGTGAGCGTAGCCGGCCTGGCCTACCTGCGCTTCACGGCGCAGCCCCGCGCCCCAGAGTTGCTCGTGGTCGACGCGGATCGTCGCCTGCGGCTGCTGGCCGGCAATGGGAGCGAACGTACGCTTGCCGAAGATGTGAGCCCGGACCTGTTCCGGTATCCCTCGCCCGCCCCCGACGGTGAGCGGGTGGCCTACATTAGCCAGGACGAGGATGGTGTAGCGCTCGCCAGCCTGCACCTGCGCACCGGCGAGCGAACCGAGCTCTACCGCAGCCGCGAGAACCCCCCGCTCTACCTCACCTGGTCGCCCGATAGCTCGCGCATCTCCTTCCTCAGCAATCGCCGCGAGGGCGGCCTCGGGGTGCATATTGTGCCGGCTGATGGCTCCGCTGAGCACGACCTGATCGGCACCTCCGCCGGATCGTCCTACTTCGCCTGGCAGCCCGACAGTAGCGCGCTGCTGCTCCACATCGGCGGGAGCAGCTTCGAAGATGGTACGGTGGCCGTCTATGAGCCGGGGGTCGATGGGCCCCGGAGCGAGCTTCTGGACCCGGGGTTCTTTCAGACTCCGGCCTGGAGTGTGGACGGCAGCCAGTTTTTCTATGTGGCCCAGCCGGAGGTGACGGGCCCGCTCTCGCCCGACCAGGTGGAGAGCGTCCTTACACGGGTGGCGGCCGACGGCAGCAGCCCGACGGTGCTGGCGGCGGAGCCCATGGCCGCGATGCTTTTCTCCCGCGCGCCAACCAGCGACCACATCGCGTACATCACTGTCGGCCAGGCGGGCTTTGGCGCGCTGAAGGTGGTTGACGCCGATGGTACGGTGCGCACCGTCTCGCGCCACGATGAGCGGATCCCGGCCTTCTTCTGGTCGCCCGATGGCGACCGGCTGGCTTATCTCACCTTTGAGGCGCAGAGCGCCGGGCCGCCGCGCTTTACCTGGCACGTGGTGGAGCGCACTGGCGGTGCGGTACGCGACCTGGCGAGTTTCACGCCGAGCCAGGCCTTCGCCGGGCTGATCAACTTCTTCGACGCCTATGCCCTCGCCATCGATCTCTGGTCCCCCACGAGCGACCAGATCGTCTACGGCACCGATGAGGGTGTCTACGTGCTGGATGTGGCGAGCGGCGAGGCCACTCGTCGCGCCGATGGCGTGCTGGCAATGTGGACGAAGCGGTAGCGTGCCTCTGGAACCTCGATGCTGGGAGAGGGGACAGGGGACAGCCGGCACATGCATGAGGCAAAGGGGGCGACAGTCTACGGGTGTGCCATACCAGTCTGCTCACCCGGGCCTCACCGCCGCAGGAGCCCGCGCAGGCGAGCTTTGCCTCTCTCTCGCCGTGCGCTTCAGCGCCACGCTACACGCGAGCCACTGAAACGCCGGCTTCGCCGGCATGATGGGCGTCGCCGGCGTTGCGTCCCCTCCGGACCCTGGGATGGCCAGGAAACCTGTGGCCGACGTCGGCCCCGCGAACGCCGGAGCGTGGTTCCAATTAGAGCGCCCGGATCGCCAGGTTTCGGAAGAGCGCCACGACCTCCTGGTCGGTGGCGCGGGCAAGCATGCCGTAGCGCGCCGTCGGCGCCGGGGTCGCCAGATCCAGGTCGCCGACGGGCTGCCCATTGATGCGCAAACTCAGGCGCTCCCCCTCCACCCGCGCGACCAGGCGGTTGATAGCCGGGTCAAGGGCGACGGTCGGGCTTGTCTCAGCCGCAAGCACGCTCGTCTGTCCGGCGATCCATTGCTCGAGGCGAAAGGCACCGGCCAGTGGATCGACCAGATAGGCCAGGTAGCTCCCCTCGCTGTAGCGCAGGAGCAGGCCCGCGAGCCCCCCGGTCACTTCGACATCGACGCCTATGAGGTAGTTCTCGCCGGCGGGTGAGGTGTTGAAGGCCCAGATGTTGCCGGCCCCATTCTGCGCCCGGATCTGGTAGGCGCCAGGGGCGAAGCCGACGCTCCAGCTGCCGCCCTGGATGCTCGGCCAACCGGTGCCCGACGCGAAATCCTCGGCGTAGAGCAACTCGCCCTCCTCGGCGAGCGGGGCCG
>SFCB01000201.1 GCA_004367505.1 Chloroflexi bacterium OHK40
GCTCAGGCTCCAGGTCGCCGCGATTGCGCAGGGCCTCCAGCTGCTCGTCGGCGGCTTCGAGGTTGAGCGCGGCCTGTAAGGCCCGGGCGCGCAAATACTGCACCCAGCGGCGCTCGCGGGGGCCGAGGGGGGCCTCGCCAGCCATCTGCAGGAGCAGTTCGGCCTCGGCGAGGCGGTGCGCCTCCTCCAGGTAGGCATAGTTGCTGCGCAGCTCTTCAAGACCGCGCTCGGCATCCAGGTGGAGCAGGTGGTAGATCGCCTCACGCCGCAGCAGGTCGGCCTGGCCGCTCATCGGCACCACACTGATCAGCGTGCTGTCGGGCATCAGCGGCATGGCGCGCCCGGCGGAACCCGGGGGGGTGGTGCGCTGGCTGAAGTGCTGGTAGAGCTGGCGGTGCAGTTGCCGGAGCTCGTCGGGGCGCTCGCGCCGCCACTCGTCGAGGAGTGTCTTGCGCACCTCGTCGTGGTAGGCGAGCCGTCCGTCCCCCAGGTCGCGCACAAAGCTGTAGTCGCGCAGCATCTCGAGCACCCGCTCGTTGCCGTCGCCGCTCTCGCGCAGCACCCGGAGGACACTCGCGTCCACCCAGCGTGGCACCGCCACCCGCCGCAGCACCTCGGCCTGGCGCGGGCCGGCCCTGGCGAGGACCTGGTCGATGGTATACACGAGCAACTCGTCGCCGCTTTTGCTTCTGGCGGCGCCGAGCATGGTGCTGAGATAGCTGTGGATGTCTCCAGGCATACGCCATTCTACCATTCGTCATCGGCGACGGGCCGCTGGGCCTGTTCCAGGTTATCGCCGATGATCCCGAGCAGCTGGGGGTTGCCCTGGATGGCACTATAGAGCGTCTGCACTTCGCCGTCGGTCAGCGCGGCGAGCTGGCGATTCTCGCGCAGATACTGGGCTACGTCTTCCACCGTAAAGAGCTCGAGCGGTAGCTGGCCCACTACCCCGGCCCATTCGGCGTCGAAGCTCGGCAGGCGCCGGCCGGCCAGCACCACCACCGTGTTCGTCAGGCGCCCGTCGCGGATGCGGCTCAGCAACTCGCGCTGAATCCAGCGGTCGGCGGCGTTGGCGACCCAGCGCTCGCCCTCCTCCTGCGAGGTGCGCTCGTAGCTGTCGAAGAGGAAGAGCGCCGAGGTAGCAGCTGTCAGATCGGCGAGGCAGGCGAAGAACGCCTGGGTCACCCGGTCTTCAATCGCCTGGAGCAGCAGCGGGTTGTCCGTCTGCACGATGAAGAGGTTATCCTTGACGATAGTGCGTCCCGCCACCTCTCCGATCGTCACATCGCCGAGTTGGGCGCCCGCAAAGTTGAGCTGGGCGCCAGGCCCGGGCTCACCATCGTCGCTGATCACCAGTCGTGGTGCCGTGGCCTCGTTGATCGCGGCGGTGAGGCGGTTAAAGTACTCGGGGCCCAGGGCGTCGCGGAAGCGTCGCACCAGGGTGAGCACATCATAGGCCTGGCCGTCGCTAAAATCGAGCAGCACCGACCGGGCGCCCCGGGCACTGGACTCCTGGACGAAGCGGCGCAGCAGCCAGGATTTGCCCATCCCCGGGCCGGCGGCGACGAGGATGATCTTCCGACCGCTCGACCCCTCCAGGCTTTTGCGGAAGCGCTCCAGTTGTCTTAGCCTATCCACAAACAGCTCTTGGAGCGAGCGGGTTGCCATGTCGTTTGGATACCCGATACTGGCTGCTCGATACAGGGCCGAGCCACCCGCGCGGCACGGAACCGCTGGCAGGCCGAGCACAAAGCAAGGCCCCCGTCCTTGTCCCCCGTCCCCTCTAAATCACATTCTTCTCAGCCTGCAGCGCGCCCGCCTGGAAGCGTGTCACACGCAGTTCGTCGATGTCGATCGTGTGGGCACGGCCGTCGAGGATCTCCTCGGCGATCAGCAGGCCGGCCGCCGGTGCGTGCATAATCCCGTGGCCGCTGAATCCGCTCACATCCACATAGCCAGCGAGGGCCGGATGGCGGCCGAGGATGGGGTTATGATCGGGGGTGATCTCGTAGAGGCCCGCCCAGCACTGGCTCTCGGCGAGGCCCGCCTGCTCCAGCACCGGGAAGCGCCACAGCCCCGCCTCAAGCACCTGGTCCAACCAGTCCCAGTCGACCGTCGTCGTAAAGCTGCTCGGCTCAGCGGGGTTCGACTTACCCATCAGGATGCTCTCGCCCTCCTTGCGCATATAGAATCCGCTGGCCACGTCGATCGTCAGCGGGATGGGGCCGGGGATCTGGGGGAAGGGCGTCGTCATGTAGATATTGCGGCGATACGGGCGCACCGGCAGTTCGAGCCCGGCCATCGCTGCTACCGTGCCGGCCCAGGGGCCGGCGGCATTCACGAGCACCTCGCAGGCCACCGGCCCCTGGCTCGTATGCACGCCACGGACGGCGCCGCCCCCCACGTCCACGCCCGTCACAGGGCTGGCCCGCCGAAGCTGGACGCCCATGCGCTGGGCGGCCCGCAGGTAGCCCAGCGCGATCCCGTACGGGTCGCAGTAGCCGTCGTCGGGGCCGAAGGTGGCGCCAATCAGATCGTCAGTGCGCATGCGCGGCACGAAGCGCGCCGCCTCCTCCGGGGTGAGCAACTCCACGCGCACGCCAAGCGCGCGCTGGAGGGCGACGTTCTGGCGGTACTGCTCCCAGGTGGCCGCATCGTTCACCAGGAAGAGGTAGCCGACCTGGTGCAGCTCGGCGTGGCCGCCCACCTCCTCGTCGAAGGTGCGGAGCTTCTCGATGCTGTAGCGGGAGAGCCGGATGTTGGTGGCGCTGGAGAACTGGTGGCGCACCCCTGCGGCCGAGCGGGCGGTGCTCCCGCTCACCTCGGCTTCCTCCTTCTCGAGCACCAGCACATCGGTGCAGCCGCGTATGGCGAGGTGGTAGGCCACGCTTGCCCCCATCACGCCTGCACCCACGATCACCACTTGCGCGCTGGTCATCGCCGTTCGCCCCGAATCTACCCTGCCTCCAGGGCTTCATTATACACGACACTCATGCGCCGGTACGCGCCTGTGGTACCATTTCGTCGCTCCAGGCGCGCCTGGTTCGATGCCTCCCTCGTGTGGGAAGGTGGTGCCGGAACAGATGGGCGCGCGATGATTCGTGGCCTCCCCGGAGTTGTGTCATCCCGACCCACGCAGGCCCCCGGCCCGTGGCTTGCAGATCATTCTCAAGGAGCGCTGAGCATGCGTCACTCGTCAGATGGTATGAGCATCGACCACGTCGTCCTGGCGATCCTCCGGCGCCACGACCAGGTTGTCATGGTCCAGCAGCACATGCCCCGCACCGGGCAGCCGTACTGGCTCCTCCCGGGAGGGCTCGTCGAAGCTGGCGAACTGCTCAGCGACGCCCTCATCCGTGAGGTGGCCGAGGAGGCAGGGGTGGCGGTCACAGCGCTTGGCCCCCTGGTGCTATGCTCCCAGATCGATCGCCCGGCACGGGCTACCCAGGCGCTATTCTTTGTCTTCGAAGTGACGAACTGGCAGGGCGAGCTCCAGAGCCGCGACCCGGACGGCGAGGTAAGCCGGGCGGAGCTTGTCGCCTATCCTGAGGCGCTCCGGCGCCTGGAGACAAACGGGGGCTGGCTCGGGGTGCAGGAGCCGCTCCTGGCCTATCTCCGGGGCGGCGCCGCAGGAACGATCTGGTTCTACCGCGAGGATGGGGACCAGCAACACCGGGTGGGCGTGCTTCAGGCCAGCGCATAGTCTCGGGGGCGCTGGCCTGAAGCCCTGGCGCGCCTTCCTATCCTCACAGGCATGCCCTGGAGGCCGGTCACTGGCTCGCTCCTGGCCACCCTTGCCTTCAGCGGCGCGCTTTCCCGCGTGAGCGTGGCGCTGGGGGCTGGGGAGGAGTCTCCGGAACCTCCTGCGACTCCTCGCCCGGCGCCAACTCCTCGATCTCCGCCCGCGCGGCATCTTCCCGGGGGCCACTTTCGCGTCTTGCGCGTGGCCCCCCTTCACGCGCTTCCCGTGGCCCGATTACACGTTCCAGCCGCTCGCGCACCAGGCTCTCGAAGCCGTTCCCGGTGGGCTCATAGTAGATCCGGCCCTCAAGGTTGGGGGGCAGGTGCGCCTGATCCGATCGGCCCTCCGGCAGGTCGTGGGCGTACTGATAGCCCTTGCCGTAGCCCAGGCTCTTCATCAAGCGGGTGGGGGCATTGCGCAGGTGCAGTGGCACGGGCTCGTTGCGCGTCTCGGCCACGTCCTGCATGACGGCGCCATAGGCTCGGTAGACGGCGTTGCTCTTGGGGGCCTGGCAGAGGTAGACTACGGCCTGGGCGAGGGCGAGCTCCCCCTCGGGCTGGCCGAGAAAATGGACCGCCTGCTGGGCGGCGATCGTCTGGGGCAGAGCGCCTGGATCAGCCAGGCCGATATCCTCCACGGCCATGCGCACCAGGCGCCGGGCGATGTAGAGCGGATCCTCACCACCGTCGAGCATGCGGCCAAGCCAGTAGAGCGCGCCGTCAGGGTCGCTGTCGCGCACGCTCTTATGCAGCGCCGAGATCGCGTCGTAGTGGAGTTCGCCGTTCTTATCATAGCGCGTGGCCCGGCCCTGGAGCGCGTCGCGGATGTCGTCGAGGGTGATCAGGCGTTTGTCGCCAATGGCGGGCGGTTTGGCGCTGGCGGCGGCCTCAAGGGCGTTCAGGGCGGTACGAGCGTCGCCGTTGGCCATATTCACAAGGTAGCCACGGGCATCGGCGGCGAGCATCACGTTCAGGTTGCCGAGCCCACGTTCGCGGTCGGCAATGGCCCGATCCACCAGCCGGCCTACGGCCTCGACGCTCAGCGCCTCAAGGGTAAACACCCGGGCCCGCGAGAGGAGCGCGCTGTTCACCTCGAAGGAGGGGTTCTCGGTGGTCGCGCCGATCAGGATCACCGTGCCGTCCTCGACGTAGGGGAGCACCGCATCCTGCTGGCTCTTGTTAAAGCGGTGGATCTCGTCGATGAAGAGGACGGTGCGCTGCTGGAACATACCAAGCCGGTCCTGGGCCTCCTGGATCACCCGCCGCAAATCGGCCACGCCGGCGCTCACGGCGCTGAGGGGCTCGAAGTGAGCGTTGGTGCTGGCGGCGATGATCTGAGCCAGCGTCGTCTTGCCGCTGCCTGGCGGCCCCCAGAGGATGATCGAGAACAGCTGATCGCTGGTGATCGCCCGCCGCAGCAGCTTGCCCTCGCCGACGATATGCTCCTGGCCGAGGTACTCCTCCAGCGTGCGTGGGCGCATGCGGGCCGCCAGGGGCGCCTGGCTCTGGAGCACCTGGGTCCGCTGGGTGTCGAAGAGGGTTGGGCCGCGTTTGGGTGGCATGGCAGTGGGCAGTTCTGGCCGGCAGGGTCTGAACAGGGGCGCTTCGCTGCAAGAAACCGGCTGGCGATCGTTCTCCTAAATTGTAGCACGGGTCATCCGCTGTCCCAGTACCAGCAGCGCCGAACGGCCCATTCGCACAGGGGAGAAAGGGACTATTGAGTCGCCCGGCGACTCTCCCGTATGCTACAGTCAACAGAAGAGCGCGGCCCCAGAGGACGACGGTTGGCGAATAAGTCCCCGGACCGACATCCCGCACTTATTCCCCCAATTCCGCCCGCCCCCCCTTTTTCCCCGCGCCGCTTGCCGAAAGGCCCGCGGGGCAGCGCACCTTCTTGTAACCCCTGACGAGCGTGGCGGCCAGTGCTGGCCGCCGCTTCGTTTTTTCGGTACGCCTCAGGCCAGAGCCCCTCCCAATTCGTACATTTTATCCCTATCGGCGCCCCCCGCTATCCGCTATACTAGCAAGGTACAGGTTTGCAAAAGGTGTTCAGATGAGTGATGCGGCAGGGCCGCCGGTGATCCAGTTCGAGGGTGTGAGCAAGCGCTACGAGGAGGGAGGTCGCTCCCGGGTCGTTCTCGATGATGTCTGGGCGACGTTTGGCCAGGGTGAACTGGTTGTGCTCCTGGGCAAGAGCGGGAGCGGGAAAAGCACCGTGCTGAACCTGGCCAGCGGAATCGACCTGCCGACGAGCGGTGAGATCCGGGTGGCGGGCCGCTCGCTCACGCGGATGAGCGAGCGGGAGCGGACGCTCTTCCGCCGGCGGAACGTGGGCTTCGTGTTCCAGTTTTTCAACCTGGTGCCCACGCTGACGGTGCTGGAGAATGTGCTGTTGCCCCTGGAGCTGAACGGTGTCGGCGGCCCTCAAGCCCGGGCGGCCGCTGAGGCCATGCTTGGTGAGGTCAGGCTCGCCGACCGGGCCAGCAGCTACCCCGACCGGCTCAGCGGTGGGGAGCAGCAGCGGGTGGCGATCGCCAGAGCGCTCGTACACAATCCGGGCATCATTCTGGCCGATGAGCCCACCGGGAACCTCGATGCCGAGACCGGTCAGCACGTGCTCACCCTGCTCGATCGGCTCACGCGCCAGGCCGGTAAGACGCTCCTGATGGTCACCCACAGCCCCGAGATGGTCGGCGTGGCCGACCGGGTTCTCCGGATGCGCGAGGGCCAGCTAGTGGAGGAGGCACCGCTGCTGGCCGGATGAGCCAATTGTCAGAGCCCGGGCCCGCCGGCGACAGCCCATCGTCACCGGGGTGCGCTATGCTCAATCTACCCGAACCTGTACCCATGGCCGCTTGTGGTCGGCCACGGTGATGATGCGGGATGGCAGGGCGCCCACCAGAGGCGCTCCGATACCCCCATCCGGCGCCAGTAGCGTGGTGGGCCGCTCGAATCCGATGCATTGTCACAGATTGAAAGCGAGAGCAAAGCGATGAGCACGTTGATCGATCCCAAAATCTATAAGGCGCCCCGCTGGATTACGACTGAGGCTGGCCAGTGGGCCTACCTGAGCAACGCCGAGTGGCGCACCACGGCCGACCGGGCCTTTGAGGTGAGCGAGCGCCGCCGCCTGCTGGACGAGGCCGAGCATCTGCGCCAGCGCCATGCGGGCGAGGCCGCGATGTAGCGACCCTGCGTGGCGGCTACTCTCCCCGCTTGACACCGAGCACGATCGCGCTGCCGCGCGGTACGTAGTCGCCGTTGCTCAGCCCTGTGGCTGCACCTTCGACGGTGGCGCTCACGACCTCGCCGACCGCGTAGCGATCATAGTCGGGTAGCCGGTCGCGCCCCTGCTCGTCGACAAAAACAAGCCGTAGCCCGGGGGTATTGGCGAGGATCTGCTCGGCCTGCTCGCGCTGGAGCCCGATCACATCCGGAAAACGCACCACATCGCCCCGGCTCACGCGGATCGTTGCCACCGTGCCCTGAGGCACGCGGAGCCCGGCGCTCGGCGCCTGCGCGATCACATAGCCGGCGTCGACCGTGGTGCTCGGCTCCTCAACGACTTCGACCGGGAACCCGGCGGTGACCAGGCGATCCCGGGCAAAGGTGATAGGCGTACGCGTGACGTCGGGCATCTCCACGAGCAGCGGGCCAAGGCTGACGGTGTACGTCACTGGCTGTCCAGGGAGGAGCATGGTGCCGGGAGGCACCTCCTGGCTAATCACCTGGCTGAAGGCGATCACTGGATCGTTGCGCTCCTGCCGAACCGGTACGAGCCGGGATTGCCGCAGGGTGGCGTCAGCCGTATCACCGGTGAGGCCGGCGAGGTCGGGCACGGCCACCGTCTGCTCGACGGTTGTGGTCGGCGCGCCGGGCGCGAGGGTTGCGGTGGGGAAAGCCTGGCCGCCGCTCGATCCACCGCCGCCAGGGCCGGCGATGAGTTGCCCAAGGGCGCCACTGCTGACGAGGGCGGCCAGCCCGAGCACCCCGGCGAGCACGAGCATTCCAACGAGAAAGACCCCACAGCCCAGGCCGTCCTGGCGGGGAGCCCGGACGGGCGTGGGGCGGGGTGGGGGGATGGGTACGCGGCCCGTCCCGGCCATGGCCGGTTGGGGCCGGGGTTGCGCAGCTGGCGCGGCCGAGCGGGGCAGGGCCGGGTTGATCACCGTCTCCTGCTGGGCAACCTGGTCGTAGCTGGCGAGCAGTTGCGCGAACTGCTGAGCGCCCTGGGGCCGCTGCGAGGGATCTTTGGCCAGCGCGCGGAGCACGAGTGCCTCAAGGCCCAGCGGAATCTGCGGGTTGAGGCGTCGCGGCGGCGGCGGTGGCTCCGTCACGTGCTTCATGGCGACGGCGACGGAGCTGTCGCCGGTGAAGGGCAGGCGGCCAGTGAGCATCTCGTAGAGCACAACGCCGAGGGCGTAGACATCGGACTGGGGCGTGGCGGGGCGGCCCTGGGCCTGCTCCGGAGAGAGATAGTCCACCGTCCCGAAGGAGACACCCGTCTCGGTGAGGGCGGTGGAGAGGTGGCTCTTGGCCACCCCGAAGTCGGTGATGTGGGCGCGACCATCAGGCGTGACGATCACGTTCTGGGGCTTGATGTCGCGGTGGACCATCCCGGCGCGGTGGGCGGCGTGCAGGCCAGCGGCGATCTGCTGGGCAAGGCCAACCGCACGGGCCACCGCGAGCGGCGCCTCGCGGTTGATGATCGTCTTGAGGTCGGTGCCCTCGACGAACTCCATCACGATGTAGTGGATGTCGCCGTCGCGGCCGACATCGTAGACATCGACGATGTTGGGGTGGGTGAGCATCGCGGCCGCCTGAGCCTCGTGCCGGAAGCGCTCGAGGAAGTCGGGCTCGCTGAGGTAGTGGCTATGGGGGATCTTGATGGCCACGCGGCGGTTCAGGCGCAAGTCGCGGCCGGCGTAGATGCGGGCCATGCCGCCCTCGCCGATCTTGCGCTCAAGCTCGTAGCGGCCATCGAGGACTTTCTGCTGCATTGGACGAACTCGGCTACTCCATCAGCACGTGCAGGCCGGGGGCGGGTGCGTCAACGGCGCGGCCATCGAGCAGGGCTTCAAGCGTCGCCAGGTTGACCACGTCCTCGTAGTTGTATGCGAGCAGGGTCGCCAGGGCGGATCGGTCGCTGTACATCTCGAAGCGGCTCCAGAGGCGCGGGGCGTCCCACCCGGAGATGCCGGCCGTGGAGCGGGCGATGCCAAGGCGTTCCTCGACCACCTTCAGACCACCGCGAAGACCACGCTTGCGGCAGACATACAGCAGGTCGCGGTGCGCGAATTCGGCTTTCAAATCGGCGAGGAGCCGTTTCCGGATCACCGGCAGGTCAAAACAACTGCCGTTGAAGGTGACGATCGTTGTCACGCCGTCGAGGGCTCCGTAGAGATTCAGGTCGTTCACACCGCCACCAACAAGCTGCACCGTGCCGGAGCCGGCACGGTAGATGCCGATGACGCTGATGCTCCCGCTGAAGGTCGTCTCGATATCGAGGTAGGCGCGCATCGGCAGCTCCCGGCGGCCCTGGCGGGGCGCTCACGGCCTCATTATGACACGGTGCGCTGTGAGCGTCAATTTGCGGATGTGCTATAGTAGCCCATCCTCCGCGGCGCAGGTGGCCTGGAGCACCCCGGGCGCTGCCATCCCGGGTGGTGCCATGTCGGCGCCGCAAGGCCGGTCACGGTTGTCGATTCTATCTCGCACTCGTCATTCCTGGAGCCGCAATGTCACCCGTATCGACGCCTCGGCGCGTGCTGCTCGATACCGACCCCGGCATCGATGATGCCCTGGCGATCCTGCTCGGCCTGGCCTCACCCGAGATCGAGTTGGCCGCTCTCACCGTCGTCCATGGCAACTGCACCCTGTCGGAAGCCGTCGCAAATGCGCTGGCGGTGCTCGAACTGGGCGGCGCCCCCGGGCTGCCCGTGGCCGTCGGCTGCGACCGCCCGCTCCTCCGCCCGCCCTACACCGCTCCGGAGACCCACGGCATGACCGGCCTGGGCTACGCCCGGCTGCCGGTCGCCGGCGCCACGCCTGTGGCGGAGCATGCAGTGGACCTGCTGATCCGCGAGATCATGGCCGCACCGGGCGAGGTGACGCTCGTCGCCGTCGGGCCGCTGACGAATGTGGCCCTGGCCCTGCGCAAGGAGCCGCGCATCGCCGGGGCGGTGCGCGACTGTATCGTAATGGGTGGCGCCTTCCACTGCGATGGCAACACCATCCCGCTCGCCGAGTTCAACATCTACGTGGATCCACACGCCGCGCAGATCGTGCTCGACAGCGGCATGCCGCTCACCCTCATGCCCTGGGATATCACCAGCCGGGTGCAGCTGATGCAGTCCGACGTCGATCGGCTGCTGGCCCGTGGCGGCCCGATCGCGGCATTCATCGCTGAGGCTACCCGTTTCTACATCGAGTTCCACCGCAGCCACTTCGGCTGGGTGGGCTGTTCGATCAACGACCCAGCAGCGCTGGCGCTGCTGTGGTGGCCGGAACTGGCCCGTGTGCGCGAGCTGCACGTGGCGGTGGAGCTGACGAGCGAGCTGACGATGGGCCAGACGGTGGGGGATTTCCTCGGCAAGGCCGGGCGGGCGCCGAATGTGCGTCTGGTCGAGCAGTTCGACGGCCCCGAGTTCGTGCGGCGCTTCGTTGAGCGCATGGAGGCGCTGATCGACCGGGTGCGTTGAGCCGCCTGGTGCCGGTTAGCCCGTCGGCTGGCGCCCCACCCGCGCCCGCAGTGCCCCGAGGAAGAAGCCCAGGGCCTCGAGGCGGAGGGCCACGCAGAGCCCGAAGTAGGCGGCGGCGCCGGTGGCGGCCGCCAGGGGCACCAGGGCCGCAGCGGGGAGTCCGGCGCCGATGGCTGTGACCCCGAGCACCGCCAGGGCCATCAGCGTGCTGGCCAGCAGGCCCTTGAGGGCCGCCTCGCCGAGCCGCAGGCCGCTCAGAGGCACCTCACGCCGGAGCAGCGCATAGGTGATCAGCGCGTGGCCGATCCACTGGGCCGAGTTGGCGGCCACCAGGGCGAGGAAACTATCGGTGAGCCAGAGCAACGGCAGCGCTGCCAGCAGATAGCAGCCGATTGCTGCTCCCTGGATCAGGTTGGGCGTGAGCGTATTCTTGCGGGCGTAGAATGCAAAGATCAGCACCTGGTCCAGCGCGGCCGCCGGTAGCCCCGGCAGATACCAGAGCAGTGCCAGCGCGGTGACCGTAGTGTCCGTTGCGACGAAGGCGCCACGCTCGAAGACCAGGGCAGTGATCGGGCCAGCCAGGGCCGCCAACCCGGCGGTTGCCGGGAGGATCAGCAGGAGCACCACCTTCAGGCCCATCGCCAGGGTGGCGCGAAAGCTCGCCTCGTCGCCTGTGGCGCTCTGCCGCGCGAGGGTGGGCAGCACTGCCAGCGACACCGCCGAGGCCACCAGCCCGAGCGGGAACTGGATGAGCGTCGTGGCATAGCGCATCGTCGCGAGGGCCGCCGTGTACCCGGAGGCCAGCCAGCGGTCAACAAGCGTGCCGAGGATGGAAAAGCCGATGCCCAGGGCCACCGGCGCGTAGAGGCGAACGATCCGTCGCACCGCCGGATGGCGGGTGCCCGGGCCGCGCCGCAGCCGGGCGCCACGCAGCCCCGGAAGTTGCAGCGCGACCTGGCCAAGCGCCCCGATCAGCGCGCCGGCCGCCAGGCTGTTGATCCCAAGCCTGTCCTGCAGGAGCACGACCCCCAGCACCATGCCCAGGTTGAAGACAACCATCACGAAGGCTGGCAGCAGGAAGCGTCGCTGAGCGTGGAGTACCGCAGTGGCCAGGCCGCTGATCCCCATCAGCAGCACGGCGGGCATGAGCAGACGCACCAGGGGGGTAGCCAGCGCGCGCAGCTCGCCCTGCTCCGGGCGCGTGAGCAGCGCCACAAGCGTGGGCGCCTGCCAGACAGCCAGTGCCGTGAGCGCCGTCAGGGCCGCCAGGGCGATCGTCAGCACCCCGGAGACAATGCGCCAGAACTCATCGGGCTCGCCTTCGGCGTACTCCGAGAAGACCGGAACGAGGGCCGCGCTGACTGCGCCGGCGATCAGCAGATCGTAGACGGTATTGGGCACCGTCCACGCGATCTGGAAGGCGTCCACCTCGACGCCGCGCCCGAAGTAGTAGGCGATGATCGGCTCGCGCACGAAGCCCACCGCCCGGCTGGCGATATTGCCCACCGCGATCAGCAGCGCGGCCACAGCCACCCCGCGCATCGCGCTGGCCGGCCGGGTCGTCGGGGCGCCTGGCTCCCTCACGGCACTGTCGCTCGGATGGCTTCACGCCTGCGCGCAGGGCGCGGCCACCGTGATGGCAGCAGCATGCCCTGACGCACGCGTGCCCTTGCCGTGGAATAGGCCCGGATGCTCATTCGCCGCCAGCGGTCGAGATCGCGCTACCGGTGAACTGGCTCACGAGGCGCCGTAGCGCTCTCGGCTCCGCCGCAAAGGTCGCCGGGTCGCGCAGTTCGACGATCGCGCTCGAATCAATCGCGTAGCGCAACACATCGTCGGGGCTGACGCCGCGCGCAAACCCGGCAACTTCGAGCATGCGGCTGCGGCTCAGATCAGTTTGCACATAGCCCCGCAGGGCGCCCGTATAGTCGTCGAGGCTGGTCAGCTGCTGGAGGAGGCCCCGCTCGCGAATGCGGTCGAAGATCGCCATCAGCACGAGTTGCTGGCGCTGATTGCGCCCGAAGTCGCTGTCGGCGTGGCGGGTGCGGGCGTAGATCAGCGCGCGCTCGCCGTCCATATGCTGGGGGCCCGCGCGAAAGCGAACCTCGATCGTCTGGTAGTCGGCGGTTGGGTAGGCCGGATCGTACAGCGCCTCAGGGACATCGACCGTGATCCCGCCGAGTTGGTCGATCAGCGTCTCGAAGCCCTGGAAGTTGATCAGCACAAAGTTGTCGACATCGACGCCGACGAGGCGGGCGACAGTGGCCTTGGCTACTACCGCGCCACCGCCAGGACCGTAGCGCTTCTCGCCGATGGCGTACGCGGCATTGATCCGGCCCTCGCCGCCCCCGGCGTAGGGTACCCACAGGTCCCGGGGGATCGAGAGCATGCTCACCCGGCCAGTGTCGCGGGCGATCCGCACCAGCACGATCGCGTCGGTGCGCGTGGGCTCCGTGTCTTCGGCGCGAGCATCGGTGCCGAGCAGCAGGACGCTGAGCGTCTCGGTGCTCAGACCCGGGGCCTCGTCGGGCGGGCTGGAGGCTACTGACTGCGGGACGGTAGGCGGCGCCGAAACGGGCGCCTCGGTTGCCGGTGTGCCATCGGCTGGGACGACCGGATCGGCGGCGAGGGGCAGTTCAGTGGGCAGGTCAATGGCGGCGGGGGTGACGATCATCGAGTCAAGATCCGCGAGTGCCTGTCGCCATTCCAGGGCGAGGCGCAGCATCGTGGCCGCCAGTATCAGGCTGACTGCGAGGACGGCGCCAAGCGCGAGGCGCCTGCGAAGTGGGGGCATACCTCCTGATCTCCACCCTACAGAGCAGCGATTACGAACTACTATACCATAGTTCCTCAGGCCCCCAACGGCCGGGGGACTGAAATTGGGCTGACGGCCCGCTGAGCCTTCCGGGCCTGAAGCAACCCCTGCCGAGCCGAGCGCAGGCGCGGCCACAGGGCGACGCGGTGCTGGCTGCATGCCGTGGATCGGCCCGCGCTACGCGAGCAAGCCAACATCCCCCGCCGATACGGTTCGCAGCGCGCCCGTTGCCTCCCGTACCAGGAGTGACCCACGGGCATCGACGTCTTCGGCCAGGCCGCGTACCGGGCCTCCGGGCGTCTCGACGAGCACCTCCTGGCCGATGGTGCTCAGGCGGCCGCGCCAGGCGGCAAAGAGCCCATCGCGTTCGCCCCGAGCCAGCCGGGCGTGCCAGGCGTCGAGCCGGCGCAGCAGTGCGCGGAGCAACTCCAGGCGCGAGACGGGCCTCCCGCTCGCGGCAACGAGGCTGGTGGCCGGGTAGCGCAGTCGCTCGCTGGGAGGGGCCGCGCTCACGTTCACCCCACAGCCGATGATCGCCCACTCGATCCCGGCGGCGCCGGTACTCACCTCGAGCAGCAATCCCGCCGCCTTGGCCAAGCCCCCCCCCTGCTGTGCCAGCATCACGTCGTTGGGCCACTTCAGACTCGGGCGGAGCGGCCCGATCATCTCGATGGCCTCGCACAGGGCCACGGCGGCCATCCAGACGAGGGCCGGCCCGTGCTCTGGCGGCAGCCAGGTGGGGCGGAAGGCGAGCGACATCAGCAGCGCCGACCCGGCTGGCGCCTCCCACGGGCGCCCCATCCGCCCACGGCCAGCGGTCTGTACATCTGCCACCACCAGCAGCGGTAGCGCATCTGCCGGAAGGGTCCGCAGCAAGTCGCGTGCCACATCCATCGTCGAGCCGACGGCCTCATAGCAGCGGATCGTCTGTGGTAGCGCCGCTGTGCGAAGATCTTCCGCAATCGCCGTTGGATCAAGTGTTTCACTAGTCATCGTCCTCATTGTACCAGCCCGAGGTACGCTCAGGAAGGAGCAGCGCCTGTGGAGCAGCCGGTCGATATCCTCTGGGTTGTCCTCTGTGCCGGCCTCGTCTTCACTATGCAGGCGGGCTTTATGTGCCTGGAGGCGGGAGTCACGCGGCGCAAGAACAATATCAACGTCGCGATGAAGAACCTCACCGACTTCGGTATCTCGACGCTGGTCTACTGGCTCTTTGGCTTCGGGCTGATGTTTGGCGTAAGCCTGGGCGGCCTGATCGGCAGCAGCCAGTTTGCCCCTGATCTAGGAGTTGTCGGCCCGCAGTTCGCGGCCTTCGCTCTTTTCCAGGCGATGTTCTGCGGCACCGCCGCCACCATCCTCGCGGGGGCCGTGGCCGAGCGCATGCGCTTCAGCGCCTACCTGGTGCTGATGGTGATCGTAGCCGGCCTGACCTACCCGATCTTCGGCCACTGGGCCTGGAACCCGGGATCGCCCGGCGCCGACGGCTGGCTCAAGCAGCTGGGATTCGTGGATTTCGCCGGCTCGTCGGTGGTCCACAGCTTTGCCGGTTGGACCTCTCTGGCCGCAGTGCTGGTGCTTGGGCCACGGCTCGGGCGCTTCCCCAAGGACGGCCCGCCGGCCCGCATGCAGGGCGCCGATATTCCCCTCGCCACGCTCGGTACGCTCATCCTCTGGTTCGGGTGGTTCGGTTTCAATGGCGGTAGCACCCTGGCCTTCACCGAGCGGGTGCCGGCGGTGCTGGTCAACACCGCGATTGCCGGATCGGCTGGCCTCACCGCCACACTGCTGGTAGGCTGGCGCCTGCGGGGCCGCGCCGAGGTCGATCTGGCCCTCAACGGTGCTCTCGCCGGGCTAGTCGCGGTGACGGCAAATGCCCACGTCGTCTCCACCGCCGAGGCGCTGCTGGTTGGCGCCGTGGGCGGTGTGCTGATGCTCGCCTGCGACTACCTGCTGCTGTGGCTGCGTATCGACGATGCCGTCGGCGCCATTCCCGTCCATCTGGCTGCTGGCATCTGGGGTACGCTGGCGGTGGCCCTCTTCGGCGACCCGGCCCTGCTCGGTACCGGCCGCTCCTGGGTGGAGCAGTTCGGCGTGCAGTTGCTGGGCGTGGTCATTTGTGCCGTCTGGACCTTCCCCGTCACCTACCTGCTCATGCGCCTGCTCGACCGGGTCTTCCCCTTCCGCGCGCCGCCCGGCGATGAAGAGCTCGGCCTGAATGTCTCCGAACACGGCGCCACCACCGATCTGCTGGAGCTCTTCATGGTCATGGATCGCCAGCAGCGCACGGGCGATCTGAGCCTGCGCGTGCCGGTGGAGCCTTTTACCGAGGTGGGGCAGATCGCCGCGCGCTACAACAGCGTCATGGAGACCCTCGAGCGGGCGATTGCTCGCACCGAGACGATCGTCAAGACGGCCATGGACGGCATCATCACCTTCGGCAAGGACAACCTGGGGATCATCACGCTCAACCCGGCCGCCGAGATGATCTTCGGGCTTGGCGCCGCCGGTGCGGTGGGCCGGCCGGTGCTGAGCCTGCTGGCTCCGGGCCAGCCGGTGGACGCGGCGGCGATCGCCGAAACGGCGGCCAGTGGCGCCCGGCGCGAGGTGCTGGGCCAGCGCGCCGATGGCAGCACCTTCCCCCTGGAAGTGGTGGTGACGGAGGCCCGGGTGGGCAAGGAGCCCTTCTACACGGGCACCTTCCGCGACATAACCGAGCGCAAACGCTACGAGGCGGCGCTCGTGCGAGCTAAAGAGGACGCCGAGGCCGCCAGCCGGGCCAAGAGTACCTTCCTTGCCAACATGAGCCACGAGCTGCGTACGCCGCTCAACGCGATCATCGGCTACTCCGAGATGTTGCGGGAGGAGGCCGAGGATCTGGGCTACGAAGATCTGGCCCCCGATCTGGAGAAGATCGGCACGGCTGGTAAGCACCTGCTCGAGCTGATCAATAACATCCTCGACCTCTCCAAGATCGAGGCGGGCCGCATGGATCTCTTCTACGAGCGCTTCCCGGTGGCGCGGGTGATCGACGAAGTGGTTGCCACCGCTACCCCGCTGGTAGAGCGTAACCACAGCCGGCTCGTGGTCGAGCAGAGCGGCGATCTGGGTAGCATGCACGCCGACCTGACCAAAGTGCGCCAGGTGCTGCTCAACCTACTCTCGAATGCCGCCAAGTTTACCGATGAGGGCGTGGTGACCCTGCGCGTCGCCCGGGCGGCCATGGCCGGCGACGGGCGCGCGGCGATCATCTTCACCGTGAGCGACACCGGGATCGGCATGACGCCCGAGCAACTTGGCCGGCTCTTCCAGGACTTCACGCAGGCCGACGCCAGCACCACACGCAGATACGGCGGCACCGGTCTGGGCCTGAGCATCAGCCGGCGCTTCTGCCAGATGATGGGCGGCGATATTACCGTGGCCAGCGAGCCGGGCCAGGGCTCGACCTTTACCGTCGTGTTGCCTGCCGGGGCGGATGCGAGCGCCGATGGAGCCGCGAGTGCCAGCCAGAGTGCCCCGGCGACCATGGGCGGAACGGGGGCCGTTGTTCTGGTGATCGACGACGACCCCCTGGCTCGCGAGCTGATCGAGCGTACCCTGGCCCGCGAGGGCCTGCACGTGCTAACGGCGGCCAGCGGCGAGGAGGGGCTGGCGCTGGCCCGGGCCTACATGCCCCAGGCAATCACACTCGATGTGATGATGCCCACCATGGATGGCTGGAGCGTGCTCGCCGAGCTCAAGGCCGACCCCCAGCTCGCGGCCATCCCGGTGATCATGCTGACGATGGTGGATGACAAACAACGGGGCTTTGCGCTCGGGGCCGCCGAATACCTGATGAAGCCGATCGAGCGCGAGCACCTCGTGCGCGTGGTGTCGGCCATCTGTGCGCCGCCGGAGGGTGATGGGACCGCCCCGCACATTCTGGTGGTGGAGGACGATGCGACCACGCGGGAGATGCTGCGGCGCTTGCTGGAGCGCGAAGGCTGGGTGGTGAGCGATGCCGAGAATGGCGAGGTGGCCCTCGGGCGTATGGCCGAGCAGCGGCCCGATATGATCCTGCTCGACTTGATGATGCCGCGCATGGACGGTTTCGAGCTGATCAGTGCGTTACGCTCGACCACCCTCTGGCGCTCGATTCCGATCGTCGTGCTCACCGCGATGGATCTGAGCTCCGCCGACCGGCTGCGCCTCAATGGGTATGTGGAGAAGGTGCTGCAAAAGGGCGCCTACCACCACGAGGAGTTGCTCGACGACGTGCGCAGCCTGGTGCTCGGCTATGTGCGACGACAGCGGCGGTGAGGAGCCTCGGGACGGGGGATCGGCGCGTCAAGGTAGCCTGTACAACGCCGCCTCGTGGCGCGCGGTGCGCGGTGTGCTATCCTTGTCGCAGCGGCGGCATACAGGGATGCGATGCTCCCGGCGCATGCTGCCCGGCGCGCGTTAGACGTGTCAGGGAGGCCCACATGAGCGATGAGCGGATCTCGCGGCTGCCCGTGCCCGAGGAGTCGGAGTTGCCCGAGGACATTCAGGAGTTGTTTGCAAAGAACCGTGAGAAGCCAGGCTTTGTGCCGAATGTCTTCCGGGCCTACAGCCTGCGGCCAGCGGCGCTGCGCGGCTTCGTGGCGCTCTACGACGCGCTGATGGCCAGCGAGAGTGGGTTGAGCAAGGCTGAGCGTGAAATGATCGCCGTGGTCGTCTCGGCGCTCAACAGCTGCCACTACTGTCTCATCAGCCATGGCGCGGTGTTGCGGGTGCGCACCAGAGATCCCCGGCTCGCCGATACGATCGCCGCCAACTACCGGGCCGCCGCGCTCACGCCTCGCCAGCGGGCCATGCTCGACTACGCCGTGAAGGTGACACGGGCCTCGGCCGAGATCGGCGATGGCGATCTGGAGTTGCTGCGCGAGCATGGCTTCAGCGACGAGGAGATCTTCGATATCACGCAGATCGCCGCCTTCTTCAACTACAGCAACCGCGTTGCCTCGGCCCTCGGCCAGCGTCCGAACGAGGAGTTCTACGGGATGGCTCGCTGAACACCTGCGTATGGAGTGCGCGGCGGTGAGCCCGGAGCCTGCGCGCTATCGAACGAGGCTCTCCCGGTCCAGGGTCTGGTCGGCGAAGGAGTCCGGGTCCTCGATCGGCTCAAGGTGCGTAAAGACGGTGGTATTGGCGAGGGCGGCGCGCACATCATGCTCGATCCGCTCGAGCAGGATGTGCCCACGCTGCACGCTCCACGAGCCGGGCACGAGGATGTGTACCGAGACGAAGCGCCTGGCGCCGGCCTGGCGGGTGCGCAGGGCGTGGTACTGGACGCCCTCGCGCTCGCTGTATGCCTGGAGCACGGCGATCACCCGGTCGCGCTCGGCGGCTGGCAGCGCGGTGTCGAGCAGGCCGAGGACCGAGCGCTGGATGATCCGCGCGCCAGACCAGATGATATTGGCGGCGACGATCAGCGCGATGATCGGGTCGAGCCGCTGCCAGCCGGTCAGGGCTACGGCGGCCACGCCGAGCACCACGCCCACCGACGTCCAGACGTCGGTCATGAGGTGGTGGGCGTCGGCTTCGAGCGTGATCGAACGGTAGTGGCGGCCCGCCTGGAGGAGCACGCGAGCAACGAGCAGATTGATCGCGGAGGCGGCCACGGAGATTGCGAGGCCGAGCCCCACCTGCTCGATCGGCTCGGGGCTGCGCAGGCGCCCGATGGCAGTGTAGGCGATACTCCCCGCTGCCAGCAGGATCAGGCCACCCTCCACGCCGCTGGAGAAATACTCGGCCTTGTCGTGGCCATAGGCGTGGTCCTCGTCGGGCGGTCGGGCAGCCACGCTCAGCACCACCAGAGCCACCAGGGCCGCCACGAGGTTGACGAGCGACTCCAGGGCGTCGGAGAGCAGGCCTACCGAGCCCGTGATCAGGTAGGCGCCCGCCTTCAGACTGATCGTTGCCAGGGCGGCGCCGATCGAGAGCCAGGCATAACGCGCCAGCGAGGCCCGGCCCGTCACACCGCCTCGATTGCCAGCGCCACCGCCTCGCCGCCGCCCAGGCAGAGCGAGGCGATGCCCCGATGGCCGCCGCGTTGGCGCAGGGCGTAGAGCAAGGTCACAAGCACGCGCGCGCCACTGGCGCCGATCGGGTGGCCGAGGGCGATCGCGCCGCCGTGAACATTCACCCGGTCGGGGTCGAGGCCAGCGGCGCGGATGTTGGCGACAACCTGGGCGGCGAAGGCCTCGTTGATCTCGAAGAGGTCGTAGTCGTCGATCGTCGTGCCGGCCCGATCCATCAGGCGGGCAATGGCGAGGGGCGGCGCCGTGAAAAGCTCCAGGGGCGCCACGGCGGCCTGGGCGGCGTGATCCACCCGGCCCAGCGGGCGGAGGCCGAGCCGGGTGGCACGGCGCTCACTCATCAGCAGGAGGGCCGCCGCGCCATCGGTGATCCCGGGGGCGTTGCCAGCGGTGACGGAGCCATCCTCGGCGAAGGCCGGGCGAAGCTTGGCGAGGGCCTGCAGGCTGGTGTCCCGGCGGGGGCCTTCGTCGGCGGTGACCACGGTGAGCTTGCCCTTCGGGCCGGGTACCTGCACCGGCACAAGCTCATCGGCGAAAAGGCCAGCGTCCTGAGCGGCGATCGCCCGCTCGTGGGAGCTGAGCGCGTAGGTGTCCTGGTGCTGGCGGCTAACGTGCTGGGTGCGGGCGATCCACTCGGCGCTGTTCCCCATGTGGTGATGCTCAAAGGCGCACCAGAGCCCATCGTGCACCACGGCATCGAGCAGTTCGCCGTGGCCGAGGCGGTAGCCGTGGCGGGCGCCGGGCAACAGGTAGGGGGCGCCGCTCATATGCTCCATACCGCCGGCGATGATCGCCTCGGCCTCGCCGCTGCGGATGAGGGCCGCGCCGAGCATCACGGCCTTGAGGCCGCTGCCGCAGACCTTGTTGATCGTGAGGGCGCCCACGCTGCTGGGCAGGCCGCCCCGGAGCGCGGCCTGGCGTGCCGGGGCCTGGCCGAGCCCGGCGCTCACGACGTTGCCCATAATGCACTCGTCGATGCCCGCCGGATCTACCCCGGCCCGCTCGACCACGGCCCGCACCACAGCCGCGCCGAGGTCGGCGGCGCCGAGGCCCGCGTAGGCCCCGTTGAACTTGCCGATCGGCGTGCGCGCCGCAGCCACGATCACCACATCCTGCATACGCCCTCCTGATGCCGGCCACTTCCTTCCGCTATTATACCGCGCTCACTCGCGGCGCTGTGCGCTGGCCACACCGGGGCTGATGCACCGCTCACCGGCTCCTCGCCTGCGCGAGAGCAGGGTGCCTCCGTAACACACCTCTGGCTCCACCATCCCACCGCCTCGTGTGGGGTCGTAGCTACCGGGTCTCCCTGGGATGGCACCCCTCGACCGATAATCCGGCCCCCGGGGTTGTGGCCCTTTTACGCTGCCCCGGTCGTGCGGGTGCTATAGTACGGCTCTGGCGGGGCCTGGATCGCTCCGCGCCGAGGGTCTGTGCCTTGTGTAGCACGTGGTCTACAAGGAGGTAGCCATGGTTGTCGGCGAACGTATGTCGCGCCCGGTGATCACCGTCGCGCCGGAGACTCCATTGCACGACGCGCTGCAACTGATGCGCTCCGAGCGCATCCGCCGCGCCCCGGTTGTGGCTCATGGCCGGCTGGTCGGGATCGTCTCGATGAAGGATTTGCTCAACGCTTCGCCCTCGCAAGCTACCACTCTGAGCGTCTGGGAGCTCAACTACCTCCTGAGCAAGCTGACGGTGGAGCCGATCATGACCCGCACCGTGCATACCGTCACCGAGGACGCACCGATCGAAGAGGCGGCGCGGCTGATGGTCGATAAGCGGGTGGGTGGGCTGCCGGTGCTGCGGGGCGGCGAGGTGGTGGGAATAATCACCGAGACCGATCTGTTCAAGCTCTTTCTGGAGTTGATGGGCGCCCGCGAAAGTGGCGTGCGGTGCGAGGTGCGCGTCGCCGACCAGCCAGGGGCCCTCGCGCAGCTGACGGGGGCGATCGCGGGGGCGGGCGGGAACATGCTCGCGCTTGGCACCTTCGCCGGCGAGAGCCCGGGCCATCGCACCGTCACCTTCAAGGTGGCTGGCCTCGCTCCCGAGGAGCTGCGCAGGCTGGTGCAGCCGCTGGTGGAGCGTGTGGTGGACGTGCGAGTGAGCCATCCTGCTGGCGCCGCGCAGAGCGAGTGAGCGCAGTGGGGAGCGTGCGGTGGCGCGCTCCCCTGACTCACGCCTGGGTCAGGGTGGACCGAGCAGGTGGCGGATGCCGCAGGCATTGGGCGGCGGCATCGGCGCCTCAACCCCGCCAACGCGGAGTGGAACCTCGCAGGCCCGAGGGGCGGGTTGCGCTCCAGCGGAGTTGCCTGCATCATGGAAAGGGGGTCCGTCGCACGTTTCGGCCAGAGAGATCGTACAGGCGTATGGCCGGAGGAGCACCGATGAGCCGGAGACCGCGCCTGCACTCGCGCCACGCCGACAAGTACGCGCGCCGCATGCTGCAAGCGATGCTCGACCTGTACCAGCTCCTTCGCGCGCCCCGCCCGCTTGACGAACTCCTGCAGGAGATCCTTGTCACCGCCGTGCGCTGCGTTCCCGGCGCGCAGCGCGGCAGCCTGATGGTGCTGGAGGATGGGCGCCTTCACTACCGGGCCGCGCTCGGCTACGATCTAGAGGCGCTCCGGCCCGTCACCTTTCCCGTCGATCAGGTCGATAGCTACGTTGGCGGCAGGCGCGTGGCCCAGTTCGACGACTTCCAGCGCTGGGATGAAGAGCACCTCTCACCGGCGGCGAACAGCATCCTGCGCGAGCACGGCTTCATCGATCAGATTCGCCGCTCCGTCGTGAGCAGCATCCGCGTCGAGGGCCAGTTTTACGGCACACTCAGCCTGGACAACCTGCACAGCCACCGCCCCTTCCCCGCCGAGGCCGAGACGCTCGCGCGGATCTTCGCCGAGCAGGCGGGTGCGCTCCTGGAGCAAGCCCTGCTGATCGAGCGGCTCCGGCAGACCAGCACCCAGTTGATCGAAGCCGAAAAGCTCGCCTCACTCGGGCGCTTCATCGCCAACGTTGCCCACGAGATCAACAACCCGCTCACGGCCGTGCTTGGCTACGCCGAGTTTCTCAATCAGGCCGATCTGGCTTCGGAGCCGGCGGCGATGCTCGGCCAGTTGCGCTTCGGCGCCGAACGGGTGCGCGCGATCGTGCGCAACCTGCAACTCTTCGCGCGCCAGCAGGTGAGCGGATTGACCCAGGTGAGCCTCAACTTGCTGGTGGAGCAGATCCTCACCTTGAAGCAGGGCGAGCTCACCCACGACCAGATCGAGCTGCAGACGATGCTGGACCCTGAGCTCCCCTATACCTGGGCCGATGGCGGCCAGTTGAGCCAGGTACTGCTCAATCTCCTCGCCAACGCCCAGTATGCCCTGCGCGAGTGCCCGCTGCCCCGCTGCATTCGGGTGGAGACGCGGCTGGTGGCTAGCAACGGCCAGCCCCGGTTGCTGGTCCACATACGCGACAATGGCCCCGGCATGACCCCCGAGGTGCAGGCCCGCATCTTCGAGCCCTTCTTCACCACCCGCCCAGCCGGCCAGGGCACGGGCCTCGGGCTGAGCATCTGCCGGGTGATCGTCGCGGAGCACGGTGGGACGATCGAAGTTGTGACGGCCCCCGGCGAGGGCGCGCACGTGACGGTCTCGCTCCCGGTACGCCTCGCCCCCGCGCAGCCGCAGCCCCCAGCGCCCTTCGAGCGCCCACGGGCACTCAAGCCCCGGGGGCTGCGTGTGCTCTTGATCGACGACGATCCGAGCGTGGTGGATGTGGTGCTGCGGGCACTCGAAGGATCGAACACGGTCGATGTCGCCATGAGTGGCCGCCAAGGCCTGGAGCTGGCAACAGACCGCCCCTACGACGTTGTGCTCAGCGATATCCGCATGCCCGAGCTCGGCGGAATCGAGCTCTTCCAGGTGCTCCAGGCACAATGCCCCGAGGTCGCCAAGCGGCTGCTCTTCATCAGCGGCGACACGGGCAGCGTCGAGACACGGGCGGCCCTCATCGCTACCGGCCGCCCGCTGATCAGCAAGCCTTTCTGGCCCGAGGAGCTGTACGCCGCGATTGCCCTCATCCTGCGGTCAGGCGAATAGCGCCGTCTCACAGCTACTGCCCGCCCCGCGCCGCGCGCCAGACCTTCTCAGGCCGCAGAGGGATGTCGATGTGGCGCACGCCGAGGTGGGCCAGGGCGTCGATCACGGCGTTGGCAATCGCCGGAGTGGAGCCGATCGTAGCAGCCTCGCCGATCCCCTTCACCCCGAGCGGGTTGAGTGTCGTAGGCGTGACAGTCTTGTCCAGCGTGAAGATCGGGAAGAGGTTGGCCCGTGGCACCGCATAGTCCATCAGCGAGCCGCTGAGGAGTTGACCGGCGCCATCGTAGACCACCTCTTCGAGCAGGGCCTGGGCGATGCCCTGGGCCAGACCGCCGTGAACCTGGCCAGCCACGATCACCGGGCTGATTCGTGGGCCGCAGTCGTCCACCGAATAGTAGGCGCGGATGCGCACCTCACCCGTCTCGATATCGACCTCCACCACCGCCACGTGGGCGCCGAAGGGGTACGTCAGCTCGGCGGGGCGAAAGAAGTCGGTGGCCTCCAGGCCCGTCTCGATCTCCGGGGGCAGGTTGCGGCTGTAGGCGCGCCTGGCGATCTCGGCCAGGGTAAGGGCGCTATCGGGCGCGCCGCGCACCTGGTAGCGCCCATCGATCAGTTCGATATCATCGACGTTGGCTTCCAGGTCGTAGGCGGCGATCTGCCGGGCCTTCTCGCGTACTTTGGCGGCGGCGCGCACCAGGGCGGCCCCACCCACGGCGAGCGAGCGCGAGCCCATGGTGCCAATGCCCATCGGCGTGCTGGCGGTATCGCCGTGGCGCACCACAATCCGTTCGAAGTCGGCCCCGATCTGGTCGGCCACGATCTGGGCGAAGGTGGTGCCGGTGCCCTGGCCGTGGGGCGAGATCCCGGTGGTGACGGTCACCGCGCCGCTGGGCTCAACCTTGATCTGGGCGCTCTCGTAGGGGCCGAAGCCGCACATCTCTACATAGCAGGCAATGCCGATGCCGAGCAGGGCAGGGTGCCCCTCGGCGCGCCGCCTGGCCTGCTCGGCACGTAGCTCCTCATAGCCCGCGATCTCCAGCGCCCGGGTGAGGGCCCGGTCATACTCGCCGCTATCGTAGATCAGGCCCGTCGGCGTCTTGTAGGGGAAGGCGTCGGGGGGGATAAAGTTGGCCCGGCGCACGGCGACCGGGTCGAGCCCGAGCTCGGCGGCCACCCGGTCCATCATCCGCTCGATATAGTAGGCGGCCTCGGGGCGGCCGGCGCCACGATAGGCGGCCACGGGCGTCGTGTTGGTATAGACGCTGGTAGCCTCCAGATCCACGGTAGGGATCTTATAGACGCCGACGCCCATGGCGGTAGTGAGGTCGGGCAGGCCGGGAGCGAGAGGGTAGGCGCCGAGGTCGGCGACGACGCGCATCTTCAGGGCGGTGATCGTACCGTCGGGTTCTACGGCGGCCTCCATCTCGCAGACCTGGCCACGGCCGTGGGTGGTAGCCAGCACATGCTCCAGGCGGTCTTCCACCCAGCGAATGGGCGCACCGAAACGCAGAGCCAGGGCACCGCAGAGCACATCCTCAGGGTAGATCCCGATCTTGACGCCGAAACCGCCACCGACATCGGGGGCGATCACGCGCACCTGGCTTTCGCTGAGGCGCAGGGCCGTTGCCAGTTCACCGCGGATCTGGTGGGGCGTCTGGGTGCTAGTGTAGAGCGTCACACCGCCGGTGGCCGGGTCGGGCGCGGCCAGCACTGCCCGGCCCTCCATGGGCATCCCGAAGAGGCGCTGGTTGGCCATACGCATGCGCACGACGCGGTGGGCGGCGGCGAAGGCGGCCTCGGCGTCGCCGCGCTTGCGCCGGCGGGTATGGTCGATGTTACTGGCCATCCCGTCAAAGATGACAGGCGCGTCCGGGTCGGCGGCCCGCAGAAAGTCGGCCACGGCGGGGAGGGGCTCATACTCCACCTCGACGGCCTGGGCTCCATCGATCGCGGCCTCGAAGTGCTCGGCCACCACGGCTGCGAGGGCCTCACCCACGTGGCGCACGCGCTCGACGGCCAGGGTATGGCGGACGCGACCGGCGTACTTGCCGCCGTTACCGCCGCCCTCGCCGGAGCTGGCCAGGGGGAGCGGCTCCACGGCGCCAAGCAACTCGCGCCCGGTGATGACCGCGAGCACACCGGGGATGGCCATGGCCGCCTCGACGTTGATCGCGCCGATGCGGGCATGAGCATGGGGGCTACGCACGAGGGCCACGTGAAGGGTGCCGGGCAGTTTGATATCGCTCACATACGAGCCGGCGCCACGGATGAGGCGCGGATCCTCTTTGCGCTTCACCTCGGCGCCCATCAGCGCTGCATAGGCCATGGGGAGAACCTTTCAGGTGCTCACATGAGCGCGATGATCCTCTGGCGGAGGATCGGCGCGCCCGATCAATTGGGATCGTCCACGGGGCTCTTACACATCTTAACCGGACTCGAACAATTCAACAATATCATGCGCCCGCCGGAAGCAGGCGTGGGGCCGGCGGCGTCCTGTCGCACGGCTGACGAAATTGTAATTGCATTTCCATGCATGGCTGGCTATCCTAACACTACCGCTTCTAGTGGACAGGTGGCACCGTGTGTCATGGAATGGCACGCCCGGGCCTATTGCCGCCGCGCCATAGCTGAAAGGTGTGTCCATCCAGTGGCTGTGATCGATACCGATCGGCCCGCGCCGACAGTGCGCACGCCCCCGCTGCAACAGCCCCTGATCGTCATTAGCGCTCAGCGCGGCCCCCTGGCACTCCGCTGGCGCGACCTATGGGAGTATCGGGAGCTCTTTTTCTTCCTCGTCTGGCGTGATGTGAAGGTGCGCTACAAGCAGACGCTGCTCGGGGCCGCCTGGGCCATCCTCCAGCCCGTCATGGCGATGGTAATCTTCTCGGTTTTCTTCGGCGGGTTGGCGAAGATCTCATCGGACGGATTCCCCTACCCGGTCTTTGCCTATGCAGCGCTCTTGCCGTGGCAACTCTTCGCTACCGCGCTCACCACATCGGCCAATAGCCTGATCGCCAGTTCGAGTATGGTGCGCAAGGTCTACTTCCCGCGGATCGCTCTGCCCGTCGCGGGGGTACTGGCAAGCCTGGTCGACTTTGCGATCGCCTTTGTGGTCCTGATCGGGCTGATGGCCTGGTACCGGCTGGTTCCAACACCGGCGGTGCTGCTGCTGCCCCTTTTCCTCGCCCAGGCGGTGCTCACAGCTCTTGGGGTTGGCCTCTGGCTTTCGGCGCTGAACGCCCGCTACCGGGATGTGCGCCATGCCCTGCCGTTTGTGGTACAGTTCTGGCTCTTTGCCACGCCGGTGGTCTATCCGAGCAGCTTGCTGCCAGAGCCGTGGCGCACGCTCTTCGGCCTCAACCCGATGGTCGGCGTGGTCGAGGGGTTCCGCTGGGCGCTGCTCGGCAGCAGCCCACCCAGCCTGATGATCGGCTTTTCGGCGCTGGTCTCACTCATGCTAGTGATCACCGGGGTGATCTACTTCCAGTCGGTGGAGCGCAAGTTCGCCGATGTCATCTAGATGCTTTCCAAAAGCAGGTGCGGGAGGTGGGCTTCAGGCCCTCACTTCCGCCGCTGTCGCGGCTTCCCCCGCTTCCGTGCGCGGGCAGTGAACCAGGGGGCGAGAGGAACGCGGCTTCAACCTGGATGCAGGGAGCGCACACCGGGGCATCCCGAGTGGCGGGGAGGTAGTTCCACCGTCCGGGCCCGTGCCGACGACGGGGGATACCGCAGGGTCTGGCCCGGGCAGTGCGGGCTGTAAGGATGAGGGCGCTACCAACGGGGCAACCGATGACATACGCGATCCGCGCGCAAGGGCTGGCCAAGCTCTACCACATTGGCCAGCAGCAGGAGCAGGCCCGTTACACCACCCTGCGGGACACGCTTGCAGGGGCGTTCCGGCGGCCCTTTGGCCGGCGCCGGGGGCCAGCCCAGGAGCTCTGGGCGCTCAATGGGGTCTCCTTTGATGTGCGGCCGGGCGAGGTGGTTGGGATCATCGGGCGCAATGGCGCCGGGAAGAGCACCCTGCTCAAGGTGCTCTCGCGCATCACCGATCCATCGCGGGGCCGGGCTGAGCTCTACGGCCGGGTGGCCTCGCTCCTGGAAGTGGGCACGGGGTTCCACCCCGAGCTCACGGGGCGCGAGAACGTCTTCCTGAACGGCGCCATTCTCGGCATGCGCCGGCGTGAGATCGAGCGCAACTTCGACGAGATCGTCGCGTTCGCCGAGGTGGAGAAGTTTATCGATACCCCGGTCAAGTTCTACTCGAGCGGGATGTATGTGCGCCTCGCCTTTGCGGTGGCCGCCCATCTCAACCCCGAGATCCTGATCGTGGACGAGGTGCTTGCCGTGGGTGACGCGCGCTTCCAGAAGAAGTGCCTCAACAAGATGCAGGATGTTGGCCAGCAAGGCCGTACCGTGCTCTTCGTCTCCCACAGTATGCAGGCGATCTTGCGCATGTGCGAGCGAACCATTCTGCTCGACGCGGGCACAGTGCTCGATGATGGGCCCTCGCAGAAGGTTATCAACACCTACCTCGGGCGCGACTTTGGCGCGATGGGGCAGCGCGTCTGGGCGGATGCGGCCCGCGCTCCCGGTGGCGAGGTGGCCCGCCTGCGGGCGGTGCGCGTGCGTGATGAGGATGGCACGACGACCGATGCGGTGGATATTCGCCGGCCGGTGCGGTTGGAGATGGAGTTTGAGGTGCTGCAGGATGGCTATGTGCTGCTGCCCCACTTCAAGCTTGCCAACGAAGACAATGTGCGCCTCTTTACCACGGTAGACACCGACCCGCAATGGCGGCGCCGCCCGCGCCCCTGTGGCCGCTATGTCAGCGTCGTGACGGTGCCCGGTAACCTGCTCGCTGAGGGCACGATCTTCGTGGATGCCGCGATGACTACATTGGATCCGCAGATCACCCAGTTCTACGAGCGTGATGTGACCGCCTTCCAGGTCTTCGATCGGCTGGAAGACGACACGGCCCGTGGCGATTGGACGGGCACCCTGCCGGGTGTACTGCGGCCCAGGCTGGATTGGAGTACCACCTACTCGCAGGTGTGAAGGCCGTTTTGTGGTACGCTCTGATCGGCTGGCAGGATGTCGGCGCCTGGAGCGCCACGATCGGGCAGAGGGTTCTGAGCCTATGGATCGTTTTCGAGATGATCTGATCGCACGAATCAGCGAGCGCCGTGCCGTCGTCGGCGTGATCGGTCTGGGCTACGTGGGGCTCCCGCTGGCGGTCCGGGCCGCTGGCCTGGGCTTCCCGGTGATCGGCTTCGAGGTGAGCGCGGCGAAGGTGGCGCAGATTAATCGTGGTGAGAGCTATATCGGCGATGTGCCTTCCGAGCAACTTGCCCCGCTGACACGGTGTGGCGCCCTTCTGGCCACCACCGATGCTGCCCGGATGGCCGAGTGCGACCTACTGGTGATCTGTGTGCCCACCCCGCTCAATGTCACCCGTGACCCCGACCTGAGCTATATCGAGTCGGCCGCCACGATGATCGCCGCGAGCCTGCGCCCCGGGCAACTGGTGATCCTGGAGAGTACTACCTACCCGGGCACCACTCGCGAGGTGGTCTGGCCCCGGCTCCAGGGGCGTGGGCTTGCCCCTGGCACCGAGATCTTTCTGGCCTTCTCTCCCGAGCGCATCGACCCCGGGCAGACTAGCAGCAAAGGTTGGGGGGTGGAAAACACACCCAAGGTGGTAGGTGGATTGACCCCGGCCTGCGCTGAACTGACGGCCGCCTTCTACCGCCATATCACCAACCAGGTTGTCTGCGTGAGCTCGCCCGATGCCGCCGAGCTCACCAAGCTCTTCGAGAATATCTTCCGGGCGGTCAATATCGCCCTGGTGAACGAACTGGCACTGCTCTGTGATCGGATGGGGCTCAATGTGTGGGAGGTGATCGACGCGGCGGCCACAAAGCCATACGGCTTTATGCGCTTTACGCCTGGCCCCGGCCTGGGTGGCCACTGCATTCCGATCGATCCCTTTTACCTTACCTGGAAGGCCCGCGAGTTAGATCTGACCACCCGATTCATTGAGCTCGCCGGTGAGATCAATACCCAGATGCCACGCCACGTCCACGATCTCGTCGTGCGGGCGCTCAATCGCCAGAAGAAGGCCCTGAATGGCTCTACCGTGCTGCTGCTTGGCGTGGCCTACAAACCCGATGTGAACGACTACCGCGAGTCGCCCGCCTTTAAGGTGTATGACCTGCTGGCCGCCGATGGTGCCCGTGTGTTCACCTGCGATCCGCACGTACCTAGCTTCGAACTGCACGATGGCCAGGTGATCACGACCATGCCTCTCAGTGATGATCTCCTCGCCAGCTGCGACTGCGCGGTGATTATTACGGACCACCGGGCCTTCGACTACCAGCAGATTGTGACGCTGGCGCCGGCAGTGGTCGATACGCGCAATGCTACCCGCGCGATCGAAGGCCCCCTTCGCGCGAAGATCACGCTGCTCTAGGCGGCTATCCGATAGACGTGCCAGCGCCCGTCGCCTCCACCAGCCTTCTCGCCCGGTATTGGCACGCACTGTAGACCCTGGAAATGGTGCGAGGATGCCATGGCTGCGGTTCCCGGGGGCGCTCGCAAACGTGCACGAGCGGTCGGCGATGTTGTACAAACGCTCCATGCGCTGCCATTCGTGAGTGTGATCGTGCCGACCTACAACGGTGCGGGTACGCTGGATGCTCAACTGGCTGCGCTCTATGCCCAACGCTACGCCGGCCCCTGGGAGGTGATTGTCGTCGATAATCGCTCAACGGACGCAACCGTGCAGATCGTAGGGGAGTGGCTCGACCGGATGCCCAACCTGCGGCTGGTGCCAGCCTATGAGCGGCAGGGGCGCGGCTACGCGCTCAACTGTGGTGCCCGCGCTGCCCGGGGCGAGATCTTTCTCTTCTGCGACTGTGACGATGTGGCGGGTGAGGGCTGGGTTGCCGCAATGGCCGAAGCCCTTTGTGCTCACGCGGTGGTTGTTGGGCTGACGGAGATTGAGCGACTGAACCAGCGGCGCCCCGGCGCGATCAAGCCCTATAATAGTGCCTCGCACGTGAGCCTCGACTTTCTTCCCCACGCTACTGGCTGTAACTCGGGCGTCACCCGCGAGGCTTTTGAGGCGGTGGGTGGCTTCGAGGAACGTTCGCAGCGAGCCCAGGATATCGACTTCTCCTGGCGCTTGCAGCTTGCCGGCTACAAGATTTTCGACGCGCCGGATGCGGTGCTCCACTACCGCTATCGTGAGGGGCTCCGGTCCGTGTGGCGCCAGACGGTGCATAACGCTATTGCCCACGCCTGGCTCTACCGGCGCTTTCGCTCCCAGGGCATGCCACGCTCATCCTGGCGTGCAGCACTGCGAGACTATCTCTGGTTAGTGCGCTACGCCCGTATTCTCCCGGTGCGCCCCTACGAGTTCCGCGTCGCCTGGGTGTACCGCGCCGGGTTACGCTGGGGCCGGCTTCTTGGATCGCTCATCTATCGCGTGTGGTATCCCTAGTCGTCCATCCGAGCTCTGCTGCGGAGTCCCGATGCCCCACCGGGGCGGCTCAACAGGATCGCGAACCGGCGACATAATCATGGTGATCCACTAACCGTCCGAGCTCCGCTGCGGGGTACACACGTCCCACCGGGGCGTCTGTGCAGGCTGATCCGGCGTGTGGACCGGATTCTGGTAAGCGTTGCCTCCCTTTCCTTCAGCCTATGGATCTTTCTGTTATCATCCCCTGCTACAACGCGGCCGACACGATCGGTGACCAGCTTGAGGCTCTGGCTGCCCAGCAGTGGGCGCGGCCCTGGGAGGTGATCGTGGCGGATAACGGCTCGCGGGACGGCTCCCGCCAGGTGGTCGCGGGCTTCACTGGTCGGGTGCCGGGGCTGCGGATCGTGGATGCTTCGGCGCGGCGCGGCGGGGCCTTCGCGCGCAACCAGGCCGCTCGCCTCGCCCATGGCGCGGCACTGGCCTTTGTCGACGCGGACGATGTGGTAGCGCCCGGCTGGGTGGCGGCCATCGGTACGGCACTCGCGGAGCGACCCTTCGTCGCCTCGCGCTTCGATATCGAGCGGCTCAACCGCGACTCGTGGGTGAGCCGGACGCGCACCAATCCGCAGGCGGATGGCCTGCAGCGGATCAGCTACCCGCCGCACTTGCTCCACGCTGGCGGTTGTGGTCTCGGTATCAGGCGAGAGCTCCACGAGCATGTCGGCGGTTTTGATGAGCAGTTGCTGCGCCTGATGGATACGGACTACTGCTTCAGGGTGCAGCTGCAGTGCGGCGTGGAGTTGGCCTTTGTACCCGAGGCTGTGGTGTATGTGCGCTATCGCGACACCCTGAGGGGCATGTTCCGGCAGACCCGCGAGCGAGCCGCCTACAATGTCTATCTCGCCAAGCGCTACTGGCCAGCCGGGAAGCCGCACAAGCCCCTGCGCTCATGGTACCTCTTTGGCCGGCGCTGGCTCCGCCATGCGCTTCGTCTCGGTCGGGTGCGTTCGCGCGAGCAGTTCGCCGAGTGGCTGCGCACGCTCGGTTGGCACGTCGGCATCCTCCAGGGCAGCATTCAGTATAAGGCGCCGCCGCTGTGAGTCACCTGACCCGCTCCCAACCCGGGCCGCTACGCCTCGCCATGGCTAGTGCAAAGCGCCGCCTGCTCGGTACGATCGTAGGTGTCGCTACCGATGCGCCGCTCGCCGCGCTCACGTTCGATGATGGCCCCGACCCCGAGTTTACGCCGCAGCTCCTCGCGGTGCTCGAGCGCCATCACGCGCGCGGCACTTTCTTCATGCTCGGCCAGCAGGCCGCCGACCATCCTACGCTGCTGGACCGGGTGGCGGCGGGAGGACACACAATCGGCAACCATACCTTCGACCACGTCCGGCTGCCGCAGACCCCGCGTGGCGAGCGCCTGCGCCAGCTGTGGCGCTGTCGGGCAGCCCTCAGACCCTACGGCGCGCCGATCTTCCGCCCTCCCTACGGCGGTCAGAGCGTTGGCTCGCGCATTGATGCGCTCCTGCTCGGCTACGCCGTAGTCGCCTGGAGCGCCCACGTTGAGGATTGGCTTCCCCAGACGCCAGAGGCCCTGGCTCGGCGTATCGAGGATCAGCTTCGTCCTGGCGCGATCCTGCTCCTCCACGATCGGCTCCATCACCCACGGGTGCCCGCTGCCGCCGACCGCCGCCCGCTCATTGCCGCCCTCGATCTGGTCCTTGGTCGGCTGGGCGAGCGCTTCCGTTTTGTGACGGTGACCGAGTTGCTGCGTAGCGGGCGCCCCCTGCGGACGAGTTGGTTCCGCCCCGCCCTCTAGCGCCGCAGAATGCCCAACGCGAGGTTGTTATGGGATTCGTCCACCAGATCCGCCAGCGCTGGACTGACTTGCTCATGCGGCGCGCGGGCTACGATAGGCTGGGCCGCCTGGCAACCTGGCTTGCTACGTGCTATATCCGGCCGTACAAGGCCCGCGTAGGGGTGGCTCACCGTTATCCCCGTGGTTACATCGCGCCGAGCGCCGAGATCGCCCATACCCAGCTGCGGCTCGGACGGCACGTGTTTATCGGCGATCGGGTGGTGATCTTTCAGCGCCATAAGGCGGGGCCCGTCGAGTTGGGCGACTATGTAGAGCTGCACCGCGACGTGATCATTGAGAATGGCGCCGGCGGGAGCCTCCAGATCGGCGAGCGCACCGGCGTCCAGCCTCGCTGCCAGTTTTCGGCCTATGTGGCGCCCATCAGCATCGGCCGGCGCGTGCAGATCGCGCCCGCATGCGCCTTTTACCCCTATGACCATGGTATGGCGCCGGGCGTGCCGATGCTGGAGCAGCCGCTCACGAGTCGTGGCCCGATCGTGATTGAGGATGATGTCTGGCTCGGCTATGGCGTGGTCGTTCTTTCCGGAGTGCGAATTGGCGCGGGTGCCGTTATCGGTGCGGGCGCCGTTGTTACACGTGATCTTCCGGCTGGTGCAGTAGCGGTTGGTGCGCCCGCGAGAGTAGTGAAGATGCGCGATGAGCTCACGTCACACGAAGCGGCCGTTGCTTTCGTTGCGCCCCATCAGTGAGCGATACACCCGTGTCGAACAAGGGCAGGAGGTGAGGTGCAATGGCTCCCCTGGTGACCGTCGCCATTCCCGTCTATAAGCGACTCGGCTACCTGCCGGGGGCTTTGCGTTCGGTGGCCGCGCAGGACTATCCGGAGATCGAGCTGATCGTCTCGGACAACGGTGAGCATGGGGCGACCCTCGATGCGCTCGTGGCCGCCCACTATCCGCGCCCCTACAGGCTGCGCCGTAACCAGCGCTCGGTGCCGATCGTCGAGCACTTCAATCAGCTGATAGACTCGGCGAGCGGGGTTTACTATGCCATGCTCAGCGATGATGACGAGATCAGCCCGACATTCATCGGGGAGTTGGTGAGGCTGCTCGAGCGCTACCCGGAGGCGACGGCAGCGCTGGCTCGCGTCGAAGCCTTTAGCGAAGATGGGGCGCGGGTGCTCGCTGCCACCGACGATGCCCCGCTGCCGCCTGAGTTGATGAGCGGCATGGCGTTCGTGCGGGCCTGGTGCACCCACCAGCATAAGTTTATCAGCTTCACCACTAACCTCTCGCGCACAGCCGACTTGCGGGCGGCCGGTGGCTACCCGCCGATCGAGCGGGCCAACGGCTCCGACAATGCCCTGTTGATCAAGCAGAGCCTCGGGCGGGCGATTGCCTTCAGTGCCCGGTGCACCTTCCGTCACCGGATGCACGCCACAAGCTTCGGCAAAGCTGCCGAGATCGAAAGCCTTGCCCGCTCCAGCCGGCAGTTCCTGGCCTGGCTGGCCGAAGATCCGGGGCTGCGTGCCTGGGGTCAGCAGCACGCCGCCGAGTATGCCGAGCTGCGGGAGTTGGCCGCTGGCCTGGCCTACGGCACCTACCTGGCGCGCTGGCGTGGCCTCTACCGGGGCCAGATCTCTGGCTTACGCTGGGTCCTGGCCGGATTCCGTCTGCCCTTCCATCCGCGTTACACTCGGCAGGCTGCGGCAACGGTGCTTTATAGCCTGCCCGGGCTCGATCGCCTGGCACGGCGCCACAAGCGCCCGAGGCTGGCGAACCGCTAATCCTGCTGGCACGCCAGTGAGATCGAGACAATGCCAACGATGAACGTCCTCCATATCAGTACCAGCGATCTCGCGGGCGGTGCCGCACGGGCGGCCTACCGCCTCCATACCGGCTTGTGCCGGAGTGGTGTCAGTTCCCGCATGCTGGTTGCCAAAGCGCTCAGTGGCGACCCGACCGTAGCTACGATCGAGGGCGGGCGGGGGTTGCTTGGCAACCTGCAGGGCAAGCTCCGCGCCCGGCAGATCCGGGCCGACTTTTCGGCCTATACCCGTACCCGTGCGGCTGGCCACGAGCCCTTCAGCGACGACCGGAGCCGCTTCGGGGCGGCGCTGGCACGGGCTGCCTCCTCGGCCGACGTTGTAACGCTTCACTGGGTGGCGGGACTGCTGGACTACCAGGCCTTCTTTTCGGCGCTGCCTTCCTCCATCCCGGTTGCCTGGCGGCTCTCCGACATGAACCCATTTACCGGTGGCTGCCACTACGACGAGGGCTGTGGCCGGTGGGCAACCGGCTGTGGGGCCTGTCCACAGCTCGGCTCGGCGCGGGCCGATGACCTGTCGCGGCAGGTCTGGCGGCGAAAACAGGCTGCCCTGGCTCAACTCGGTGCCGGGCGCTTGCGGGTAGTAGCGCTGAATGGCTGGATGGCCGAGCAGGTGCGGCAGAGCCCCTTGTTGGGCCGCTTTGCGGTCACGGTGATCCCCAACGGTGTGGATCCTGATGTCTTCGCGCCTCGTGATCGGCGGGCGGCGCGGGATGTGCTCGGCATCCCCCAGGACGCGCGGGTGGTGCTCTTCGTGGCCATGGCTACGACGAATCGGCGCAAGGGCTTCCGCCTGCTCATCGAGGCCCTGGGAGGCCTGGGTGAGGTGCCGGGCCTCGTGCTTGTCTCGATCGGTCGCTCCCGGGCGATGCCTGAGCTCGGTCTCCCCCACCTGGCACTCGGCGAGCTGCAACAGGAGCGGCTCCTCTCGCTCGTCTACAGCGCGGCCGACGTGTATGTCATTCCATCATTACAGGATAATCAGCCCAACACGGTGCTGGAGGCCATGGCCTGTGCGGTGCCGGTGGTCGGGTTCGCTGCCGGCGGTGTCGGCGAGATGGTGCGCCCGGGGGTAACGGGCGAACTGGTGCCAGTCGGGGATGTGGCCGCCCTCCGCGCTGCGATTGCGACGCTGCTTGCCGATGATCAGCGGCGCCACGCTCTGGGCGAGCAGGCCCGGGCCACTGTCCTGGCTGAGTATCGGCAGGATGTACAGGTGCAACGCTACCGTGAGCTCTACGCCGAGCTTGTTACCGCCGGTGCCGGGGCCAGGGCGGCGGCTGTGAGCGTGGTGAGATAACGGTTTGTTCATCACGAGATGAAACAGGAGACATCCAGCTTTCATTTCCAACGGGTACAAGTTAGGGTACGATAGTAGGTAGGCTATAGTGTGCTCAACCCCCATCCTCCCGTATCGTCGTGCACATATAGCCGAGCCGGGGGGATGTTCCATCGCCGGACAGGGCCTCGACGAGGTAGTCTGGCTAGCCTCACCATCGCGGTGAGGTTAGTTGAGGCTTGCGTCTAAGGCAGCGCTGTCAGTGGAGAAAGGCGACGCTGTTGGAGCTCAAAGACTACATCCGCTTCATCGCGCGATGGTGGTGGTTGTGTGCGCTGGCGGCGGCCATCGGAGCCGTCGGTGCGTATCTGATCACTAGCCGGGAGACGCGCGTCTACGCGGCGACCACGAAGCTGCTGGTCAATCAGAACCAGGGGCAGTTTGCCCGCCCCACAACCACCTATGACGATCTCCGGACGCGGGAACGGCTTGCGCAGACGTACATGGAGCTGCTGCGGTCTCGCCCGGTGATGCAACGCGCTATCGCTAATCTTGGTCTCGAGATGGAGCCCAAGTCGCTTGCGGGGAGGGTTGCCACCGAAGGCCTGAACGAGACCGAGCTGATCGAGTTAACGGTGCGCGACCCGGACCCGGAGCGGGCGGAGCGCATGGCCGACGCGGTGGTACAGGCCTTTCAGGAGTTGGAGCGAGATCTGCTCTCCAACCCGTTCGCCTCGGATTCGAGCCTCGTCGTGATTGAGACGGCTCAGGCCTCCCGGCAGCCAGTCAGCCCGAATATCAACCGCAGTATGATTATTGCGGCGGTGATCGGCCTGTTCCTGGCGATGCTGCTCGGGTTTCTTCGGGACTATTTCGATGACTCGATGGGCGGCGGCGGTGATATGGAACGGCGTACTGGTCTCACCCCGCTCACGACCATCGGGGTCATCAGTGGCGCCAACAAGCTGATCACCCAGCGCGATCCGTACCACCCCATCGCGGAGCAGTACCGCCTGCTGCGAACCCAGATCGATGCCTTTCCCCTCGGGCGGCCGCTCAAGACCCTTGTGGTGACCAGCCCGCGTCCCGCCGATGGAAAGACGACCACGGCCGCCAACCTGGCGATCGCCCTGGCGCAGACTGGCCGTTCCGTCATACTTGTCGACGCTGATCTCCGTGCACCGCGACTCCATCGCCTCTTCGGGCAGGAAAACACAACGGGCCTGGCCCACCTGCTTTCCCATGGCGGAGCCTCCGGTGTCATTAGCACGTTCCTGCGCCCCACGAATGTAGAGCGGCTGCGCTTGCTGCCTGCGGGAACCTCGGATGCGCACCCGGCTCAGCTGCTCGGTGGGAGCCACCTGGTTGAGTTGACCGCGGCCCTGACGGCCGAGGCCGACATGGTGATCTTCGATACGCCGGCCCTGCTTACGGTCGTGGATCCGGCGCTGATCCTGCGGGCGGCCGATGCGGCGCTGCTGGTGGTGGGCGCAGGAGTCAGTACGGGCGTTGAGGTGCGCCGGGCGTACGGCGAGCTGCAGCAGCTCAACGCCAATCTGCTGGGCATCCTGCTCAACAAGGCGCGCATGGCGCACATAGTCAGCCAGTCAGCGCTGGCGCCAATCACAGCCGTCAAGGCGCCGCCTCAGCCCACACGGCTTGGCGCCGAGAATGAGGCGCACAAGCTGCAGCCTTAGTGCGGAGAACAGCAGATGGATCGTTACTCTCAGCGCCGCCTCTGGGCACTGTTTATCGGCTGCGCCTTACTGTCGGCCTGTAGCAGCGCGCCGCCGACCGCCGAGCAGGCCGCCCCAACCAGTGAGCCCGTACCGGCGGTCACCGCCGAGGCTCGTACGCCCGCGCCCCAGCCCGCCAGTGCCGGTCTCCAGAACGGGGTGGTTGTCGTCAACGGGCGTGTGTTGCCGCGTACCAGCGCCGAGCTACTCCTGCCGAGCGGCGCGGTCATCGAAGAGGTGCTTGTCAGCGAGGGCGACTCTGTGGCCGAAGGCCAGCCGCTGGTACGCCTGGATATGCGCACGATCGAGCTGCGGATCAAAGAGGCGGAGACGAATCTGGCCGAGGCTCGTGCCGCCTATGAGTTGCTTGTGGCCGACGCAACACCGGCTCAGATGGCACAGGCGTCGGCTCGGATTGAGCAGGCGCGCGCCAATTTACGCCAGGTGACGGGCCGGGTCTCTGAGGAAGATATCGCCGCAGCTCGCCAGGAGGTCGAGGCGGCCAGGGCCGCGCTCGATGAACTGCTGGCTGGTCCCAAGGCCGAGGATGTGGCGATCGCCCAGTCGGAGGTGGAGCGTACCCAGGCGGAGTTGCGCCGCGTTCGTGATGCGGCCGCAGGCGAGAAGATTCTGGCAGAGTCGCGCGTGGAGCGGCTCGCCAACGCGCTTCGCGACAGCCAGGCCTACTACGAGCGGGTCTACTGGGATAATCGCCAGCGCTACGGGGAGGGCGAGTTGCCTGCAGAGGCGGCCGCTAATGAGGCCGCCGCGTTGCGGGCGGTGCAGAATGCTGAGTTGGTGCTGAATGAGGGCCGGATCGAGTTTGAGCAGGCTCAGAAGAATGAGCGTAACCTGATCGCGGCGGCCGAAGCCGAGGTGGTTGAAGCTGAGGCGCGCCTGCGCCGGCTGCTGGCCCCCCCGGATGCCTCGCGGGTTGCCGATGCCCAGAGCCGCCTGAGTGCGGCGAACGCCTACCTGGTTCAGCTCTCGGGCCAGGCCCGCGCGGGCGCCATCGAGCTCGCCGAGGCCGAGCTCGCCGAGGCCGAGGCGGCCTACGCAGGCCTCGTGGCTGACCCGACGACGCCCGAGTTGGCCCTGGCCGAGGCCCGTGTGCATCGGGCTGAGCTCCAGCTTGAGCAGGAGCAGCTGCGCCGTGAGCAGGCCGTGCTGCTGGCCCCCTTCGCCGGCGTCGTTGCTGATGTGACTGTCGAGCCCGGGATCACGATCGGCGATGCACGGGTGGCCGTGGTGCTCGCCGATTTTAGCTCCTGGCAGATCGAGACCGATAGCCTGAACGAGCTCAGTGTTGTTCACGTGCGTGAGGGCGATAAGGCCCGGATAACGTTCTTCGCTCTGCCCGGCTTTGAGATCCCTGGCGTCGTCACCCACATCACGACCATCGGAAAGACGGATTCGCCGAGCGAGCTGACGACAAATTATCGGCTGACCGTCACGCCGGATTACTGGGATGAGCGGCTGCGCTGGAATATGACCGCGACGGTGGCGATCATCCCGCAGAACTAGACTTTGCCGATTGAAGGCTTCGGCCACATTCGCCATGACGATGCAGCAGCTCAAGGGTGGCGTGCGGCCGCTCTATCGCGCCGCCCGCAATCATCTCGATCGGTTGAGTCTCAAGCGCCGGATTGCCCACGCCCCTCGCCCGCTGCGGTTGGTCATCGGTGCGGGGCGGACCAGCCAGCCCGGCTGGATCGCCACTAACATCCAGCAGTTGAATGTGCTGGTGCCCGCCGACTGGCGGCGCTACTTCAGAGGGCCGACTGTCGATGCGCTGCTGGCCGAGCACGTCTGGGAGCACCTGACGCTTGATGAGGGGCTCGCGGCAGCTCGCCTGTGCTTTGCTTATCTTCGGCCCGGCGGCTACCTGCGGCTTGCCGTGCCCGATGGGCTGCACCCCGACCCGGCCTACCGCGAGCATGTGCGACCCCAGGGAAGTGGTCCAGGCGCCGACGATCATAAGGTGCTATATACTTATCGATCGTTGGGCGCGCTGCTCGCCAGGGCCGGCTTCAGCGTTGAAGCGCTCGAGTACTTCGATGAGACGGGAGTCTTCCACCATCGGCCCTGGGAGCCTGACGATGGGTTGATCAGGCGCTCGCTACGCTATGACCCCCGCAATCAGGACGGTCGCCCGACGTACACCTCGCTGCTGGTTGATGCCCGCAAGGGACCGGCGGCGAGCTGATGTTCGCCAGGTGAATGGGTGGGGGCCACGCACACGCCCCCGCCGCCGTACCTCCGAAGCGAGGCAACCCAACCGAGGGACTTCCCATGACTGAGCAGATTGGACAATCCTGGCCGGCGAGCGAGCAGTTCTGGCGCAACCGTCGTGTCGTGGTAACGGGTGGGGCAGGATTTCTCGGCTCCTTTGTGGTTGAGAAGCTCCAGGCCCGCGGCGCCGCCGAGGTGGTGGTGCCTCGAAGCCGCACCTACGATCTGACGCAGGAGGCGGCGATCGTGCAGCTGCTGGACGATGCCCGCCCGGATATTGTGCTACACCTTGCGGCCCGGGTCGGTGGGATCGGGGCTAATCGTGAGCACCCCGCCGACTTTTTCTACGCCAACCTGATGATGGGTACCCAACTTTTGCATCAGTGCTGGCGCGCTGGGGTCGAGAAGTTCGTCGCGATTGGTACCGTTTGCTCGTACCCCAAGTACACACCGGTGCCCTTCAAAGAGGATGACCTCTGGAATGGGTATCCGGAGGAGACGAATGCTCCCTACGGCCTGGCGAAGAAGATGCTGCTGGTGCAAAGCCAGGCCTACCGCGACCAGTACGGCTTCAATTCCCTGTTCCTGCTCCCGGTAAACCTCTATGGGCCCCGCGACAACTTTGATCTCGAGACATCGCACGTCATCCCGGCGCTGATCCGCAAGTGTGTCGAGGCCCGCCGCCGGGGTGAGCGTGAGATTGTCGCCTGGGGCGATGGCTCCCCCACCCGCGAGTTCATCTATGTGGAGGATGCCGCTGAGGCCATCCTCCTGGCTGCCGAGCGCTATAACGAGAGCCTTCCGGTGAATATCGGTAGCAGCTACGAGATCAGTATTAAGGAGTTGACCGAGCTCGTCGCTCGCCTGACAGGCTTTGAAGGCACGATCGTCTGGGATACGAGCAAGCCCAATGGTCAGCCCCGGCGTAAGCTCGACGTGCGGCGCGCGCAGGAGCTCTTCGGCTTCTCGGCCCGTACCACCTTTGAAGAGGGCCTGCGCCGAACCATCGACTGGTACCTGCGTTCGACAGAGCCCGTGGCACACACCTGACACCTGGAGTGAGCGATGCAGCCCCCCCGCCTGGAGCACCTGCCGCCGCCACAGAAGACTGGCTGGCCCTGGACCGACGTCCCGCCCCCGTTGGCGCCAACGATGCCTGACGGTACGCCGTGGCCCCGGATTACTGTTGTAACCCCGTCCTTCAATCAGGCAGGCTTCCTTGAGGAGACGCTGCGTTCGGTGCTGCTCCAGGGCTACCCGAACCTGGAGTATATCGTGATGGATGGCGGCAGCACCGATGGGAGCGTTGAGATCATCGAGCGCTACGCTCCCTGGCTCAGCTTCTGGCAGTCCCAGCCGGATGGCGGCCAGTCGGCAGCGATCCGCGCCGGGTTTGCCCGGGCTACCGGCTCGGTGCTGGCCTGGCTCAACTCCGATGATCGCTACCAGCCCCATGCGCTAGCACGGGTGGGGCGCTTCTTCGCTCGCCATCCACGGGTGGTGTTCGCGACCAGCGATGTGAACCATATTGACGCCGCAGGCGGGGTGATCAAGCGTGGCTATGTGGCCGGCCCCGCCTTCGTGATTACCGCCAACATCGGGCTGCACAATATGGTGCAGCCGGGTTGCTTCTGGCGGCGCGAGACCTATGAGCGGGTGGGGGGTCTGGACCCGTCGTTGCGCTTCTGTATGGACCGGGACCTGTTCCTACGCCTGCTCCAGGCCGGGCCTGCCCGCCGGATGCCGGGCCCCCCGACCGCCGACTTCCGGCACCACCCCGAGGCGAAGTCGTCGACGATCCGCCATGTGGCCGCAGAGGAAGGCGAGACGCTGATCGCCCGCTACGGTTCCTGGTACCTGCGCCCGCTGCGACGCCCTCTGGCCCATCTCTGGGAGCTGATGAAGTGGCCGGCGAAGACGCGGAGCTGGCTCCATCGTCGCTGGGGCGTTGAGCTCTAGGGGTGCTCCGTTGACCGGGCGCCGCCGGTTGCTGTTCCCCCAGACGCCCCGACGCCCATCGCTGGGACGCGGGAGAAGGGATGTACACGTTATGCCTGGCAGTACGTTGAAGCAGCAGCTGCGCCGCCTGCGCGTGGTACGCTACACCATGGCCCCACAGGTGCGGCAGGTTGCCTTCGCGTGGCGCCGCTTGCGGGCCGAGCGAGCACGTTTTACACCGGTTGATGACCTGAAGCTCCTCGCGACCGAGCGCGGCTGGCCATACACCACACTGGCGCCGCCCTCCGTCCAGCAGGCGCTGCCCTCCAGGGCTGTCCCCGAAGACGCGAGCCTGCTCCTGCGGCGCGGTGTGGCCTTCGCCCGGTTGCACGATCAGCATGTGCAGAAGGGCGTGGATCAGGTCGAACAGCTCTGGTTTGCGAATCTGGCAGCCGTTACACGCTATCCCATCGCTGAGACGTTTACCTGCGAGGTCCCGGGCGTGATGATCCAGGCGCCGGATGGCGCCGTGGTGACCGACCGCTTCGAGGCCCTCATTCAGTCGTCGCGCCTGGATTGGGATCGGGTGATGATGCCGCGTGTGCCGACCGGGCCGCCTGTTTCCGGGCTTGCCCTCTCGCTGCTCGGCTGGTCGGTGCAGAACTATAGCCACTGGCTGGTAGACATTCTGCCGCGCACGATGCCGGTGCGTGAACGATTGAGCGAGTTGCGCCTGCTCGTGCCTGCCACCCTCAAGCGCCACCACCGCGAGAGCCTGGCGTTGCTCGGGGTGGCCCCGGAACAGTTGGTACCGCTGGCGCCCGGGTGGCACCGCCTTGAGCGGCTGCTGATCAGCCATACCGCTCAGCGCCTGATGCTGCCGAGCCGGGCGCACCTGATCGCCCTGCGCGATGCGCTCTGGGCAGCTGCTTTCGGTGGGGAAGCTCGCCCCACGCCCTGGCGCCACGTCTTTGTGAGCCGCGCCCGAACTGGCCGGCACATCCTGAACGAGGACGCATTGCTGCCAATCCTGCGCGAGTACGGGGTGGAAGTTGTGTTTGGCGAAGAGTTGAGCCTGCGTGAGCAGATCCGGCTCTTTGCCGAGACGAAGGTGCTGATCGGGCCTCACGGCTCCGGTCTGAACAATAGTCTCTTTATGCCTTCGGGCGGGAAGCTGCTGGAGATCTACAATCCCCTGCGCTGGAACTATTGTGTGCGCAATGTCGCCAACACCCTTGGTCATCTACACTGGTACCTCTTCGGTGAGCCGGGGGACGGCCCCAGCTTTAACTTCCGCGTCGATCCGAAGAAGTTCGCAAAGTTTCTCGCCTATGCCTTTGAACGCGACACGGTGCTCGAAGACCGCTACTAGCCGCCGACAAGCGATCTCCTATGGCTGCATTGCCCCGCATCACGTTTGGAATCATCGTGCTGAATGGCGAGCCGTTCACACGCTATAACTTGCGGGCCCTCTATCCCTTTGCCGCCCAGATCATTGTGGTAGAGGGCGCGAGCCCCCACGCGGCAAGCAGTGCTACCCCCGATGGCCACTCGGTTGATGGGACGCTCGCCGTGCTGCGGCGCTTCCAGCAGGAAGAGGATCCCGAGGGCAAGCTGCTGGTGGTGACAGCCGAGGACGAGGGCCATCCGAATGGTTTCTGGCCCGGGGAGAAGGACGAGATGAGCCGGGCCTATGCCGCTCGCGCTACCGGCGACTGGCTCTGGCAGATTGATATCGATGAGTTCTACCAGCCCGCTGAGATGGCGCGGGTCTGTGCGATGCTCGCCAACAACCCGGCCCTTGCGACGGTCTCGTTCCGGACCCTGACCTTCTGGGGTGGGCTCACCTATCACGTCGATGGCTGGTTCCTACGCCACCGCCGCGAGGAGCAGTTTCATCGGCTCTTCCGCTGGGGCCCCGGCTATACCTATGCAACCCATCGCCCGCCGACAGTGCTCGACCCCCAGGGAGTGAACCTGCGCAAGCTCGGTTGGAAGCAGGGCTACGATCTGGCCCGCGAGGAGGGGATCTTCCTCTACCACTATTCGCTGGTCTTCCCGTTTCAGGTGCAGCGTAAAGGCGACTACTACAGTTCCTACTTCAAGCGTAGCCCCGATTGGGCTGCCAGCACGTATATGACCCTCGCCCGCCCCTTCCGCGTCCATGCGGTGCATCGCTACCCTAGCTGGCTCGACCAGTACCGTGGGAGCCATCCCCCGGCGGTGCTCGCGATGTGGGAGGATGTGCGCGCCGGCGTGTTTCCGCACATCCAGATTCGGCAGACCTCTGATGTGGATCAGCTGCTGGCCTCACCGCGCTACCGCCTGGGCCGGTTGGGGTTGAAACTCAGCGGCCACGTGATCTATGGTCTGCGCCGGTCTGCGCTCCGCGCCTTCCGCAAACTGCCGCCGCCGACCCAGCAGTTCCTCAAGCACCACGTGCCGGTTCTCCACCGGCTGGCCACGGCTACCTGAGGCTGTGGCGGCTCCTAGCGCTGGGGCTGGCCCCGGCTTACCCGATTCTATGGCGTACACACCATCCTGGTTTGCAGCCCAGATCTCCAGCGTCACCGCTGCGCCGGTGAGCGCCACTGCGGGCCAGCAGGTGGTGGTCGCCGGGCCACTCTGTGTGCGCCTGTCCGTCGCGCCAGGCACCGATGTGGCCGTGAGTCGGGACGGTGCTGTGACATTGGTGCTCCACGGCGATCTGGTTTCGCCACGGCCAGGTATCACGGCTGTCGATCTGCTTGCATGGTACCTGGCCCGTGGTCTCGCCTGGGTGGCGGAGCTCGATGGATCCTACGCCCTGCTGATCATCGATGGGCGCGATGGTGCCGTGGTGACCGTTACCGATCGCCTGGGTTCCCGGCGGGTCTATGGTGGGCGCTGCGACGGTGGCTATGGCCTCGCCTCCTCCCTCGGGCTGCTCCCCTGGGAGGATGAGGCGCTTGATCGGATCGCCCTGGCCGGCTATCTGGTCAACGGGGTGGTGCACAACAACCGTACGCTCCTGGCCGGCGTGCGCGTGCTCGAACGGGCCTGTGTGCACCGGGTGGGGCCTTCCGGCGTCGAGGCCACGCCCTACTGGGAGTACGTTTTTGATGATAGCGCCCGTGACACTCCGGTGGAGGAGCTCCAGCGCGAGCTTGCGGCCCTGGTGGTGGAGGCCGTGCGCCGGCGGCTGCCCGCCAGCGGGGCGCTCTACCTGAGCTTGAGCGCTGGCTACGATGCTACGGGCATTCTCGGCGCGCTGGGATTCGCGCTGCAAGTGCCCGGTGTGCGGTGCGTCTCCTACTCGCTTGGTGGTGATCACCCCGACGATGATGCGGTGATCAGCCGGGCAATGGCGGCGGTTGCTGGCTATGAGCACCGCGTCATTCCGAGCTATACCGGCGACCTGTTGCAGGTTCTGGCCCACAATGTGGCTCTGGGCCAGGGGCAGGCCCACTTCTGCGATGAGGTACAGTACTGGACCACGATCGGGCCCGAGCTCCAGGCTGAAGCCGGGGCGCTCTTCGTTGGCGATCAAGCCTTCGGCTTTACGACCCCCGCACCTCCGCGCTCATACGCGGAGGTGCTACGCAAAGTGTACATCGCCAGCTTCGCCGATCTGCCGGTGCTCGCAGCGTGGCTTCCCGCGCCGCTGTTCCGCGAACTGAGCGAGGCCTGGGGCGCCGAGCTCGAACGGATCGTTGCCACGTGCCCCGCAAGCGCGCAACTCGAAGACGTAAGGGACTACCTATACCTCGATCAGCGGGTGAGCCACCTTATCCTTCCCTGGCGCGAGCGATTCGCCGGCACATGGGCGCTCGTGCGCTTCCCGCTGCTCGACCGCACCATCCTCGACTTTAATCGGCGGCTGCCGCCCGAGTTGCGTCGCAGTAAGGCCCTCTGGAAGGCGACCAGCCGCAGTTCCTACCCTGACCTTTTCACCCAGCCCCGGGGCCGGTCGCGTTATCAACCGGCCTGGTCGGAAGAATATGCTCGCGCTGCGCCCGCGCTCGCCGCGTTGATCGATGCCCATGATAGCCCTCTCGACGCACTGATACCGCCTGAACTGCTGCTCGGGCTGCTGGACGCTCACAGTAACACCCATCGGGCGGCGGGAAGCCTGCCTGCCCGTGCGCGGTGGCTGGCTGAGAAGGCCTTGGGGCGGCTCCGGCGATCGCTGGGGCAGGCCCCCGGTGCCAGGAGCCAGCCGGAGGGTCCGCAGCATGCCTTACTCCTTCAACGCCTGCTGGTGCTGCGTGAGTACCTGCGTCAGCGGGCTGCTCATGCCTCTCGACCGGTGGCCTACATCCACGGAGATGCCGATGATGTGTGAACCCGACGCGCCACCGCGCTTTTCGATCGTCACGATTACGCTGAATAGTGCCGATGCTGCCGAGCGCACCGCCCGAAGCGTGCTGGCCCAGCGCGGTGCCACCTTCGAGTATATCGTCAAGGATGGTGGCTCCCACGACGATACGGTGAGCCGCCTGCGCACCCTCGGGGTGGAGCAGTTGGTGGTCACGCCAGATCGTGGTATCTATGATGCGATGAACCAGGGCCTGGCACGCTGCCGGGGCGACTACGTCTGCCTGATGAATGCCGGTGACACCTTCGCCGGCCCTGATGTGCTCGCCACGGTGGCGGCCCATCTCGTCCGGCTCGGCGAGCCCGAATTCGCCTACGGCGACATTCGCAGCCTGGTGCGCCATCCGCATCTGCGCGATGAGGATCAGCAGGGCGGGCGGCTCATCCGCTACCCGGAGCGCCTCAGCCGCTTCTGGCTCTACCGCAAGATGATCTGCCACCAGGCCTGGTTTGTGCGGCGCGAGCTCTATACAGCCGTGCCCTACGATCCAGATTACGCCATTCTGGCTGATTACAGCTACCTGCTCGATATGCTCCTCCGGCGGCGTGTGCGCTACGCCCACATCCCGGAGGTGGTGGCGATCTTCGATGCGGGCGGCCTCAGCACCAGGCGCAGCGAGCAGCAGCGGCTGGAGCGCCAGCGGGTTCATCGGGCAACCTTTAGCGCCCCGGAGCGATGGCTGTATGGCGGCCTCTTTCAGAGTATCGGGTGGCTCAACCGGCGTTTTGTGTACCGCCTCTACCCACTCCTGCCTGAGCCGGTGCGCGGGCGGCTCGGCGGCCTGTAGGCCCGCTAGCCCGCAGCCGACAACCAGACCATGACGACCATCGCCCACATCTCAACGGTTCATCAGCCCTTCGACCAGCGGATCTTCCACCGGGAGTGCGCCAGCCTCGCACGGGCGGGCTATCGGACCCACCTGCTGGTGCAGCTCGCTGAGCCGTATCGGCAGGTGAATGGAGTGCATGTGCACGCCGTCGATCGACCGCAGCCAAACCGGCTGGGGCTGCACCTTGGCCGGCGTCTGCGCCGGCTGCTGACGACGGCGCAGGCGGCGCGACGTCTGGAGGCTCGGGTGTACCACCTGCACGACCCGGAGCTGATCCCGCTGGGCCTCTGGCTCAAGGCCCGCACTGGGGCGCGGGTGATCTTCGACTGCCACGAGAATAATACCGCCTATCTGCGGCAGAAACGCTATTTGCATCCGCTCATACGACGCGGGCTGACGATCAGCATGGCCGGGGCAGAGTGGCTGGCGGGCCGCTGCTTCGACGCCATCGTGACTGCCGACCGGGGCGTGGCCGAGCTCTACCGGCGGCGGTTCGGCGCCCGGCGGGTGGTCACGGTGCACAATTTTCCGCACCTCGATCTGTTCCTGCGCCAGCCAGCGGGTGATGACAGCGCACGACCGTACGACCTTGTCTACCACGGGACGATCCCGCGCTATCACCTTGAGGTGGCCTTTGCGGTAGCCGAGGCCCTGCGCCGGCGCGGGGCCCGTGCGCGCTGGCTTTTCTTCGGGCGCTGCCCCGAACTGGCCTGGGCCCGCGCTGAGGCCACACGGCGTGGCCTGGCCGAGGACTTCACGCTTGATGACCAGCTTATCCCTCACGAGCAGGTGGCCGCCCGGGTGCTGCAGGGCCGCGTGGGCTTCATCCCGCTGCCGGATCTGCCGAAGTTCCAGCACAATATTCCCACCAAGCTGTTTGAGTTTATGGCTCTGTCGATGCCGACGGTCCTCAGTGACTTGCCACCCAGCCGGCCCTTCGTTGGGGATGGCGCATGCGCGATTATGGTCCCCCCCGATGATACAGAGGCTTATGCCGATGCCATCCTGCGCCTGCTGAACAATCCAGCGCTACGCCACCGCATGGGTGCGGAAGGACGCCGGCGTGTCGAGGGCGAGTTCAACTGGCAGCACGAGGCGCAGCGTCTGCTCGATCTTTACGCGGAACTGCTATGAGCACCAAACGTCTGATCGTGACCGCCGACGACTACGGCCTCTGCCCACCGGTGAATGAGGCGATCGACGAGTGCCTGGCGGCTGGCACACTACGAGCTACCTGTGTGATGACGAATATGCCCGAAGCGGCAGCCGCCCTCACCTTCCGCCAGCGCTTCCCCAGCGCCTCGCTCGGACTCCACTGGACGCTCAGCCTGGGCCGGCCGGTGTTGCCACCAGGACAGGTGGCGAGCCTGGTTGGCCCCGACGGCGAGTTTTTGCCCCAGCCGGAATTGCGCCGGCGGATTATGGCCCGCCGTTACAACCCAGCCCATGTGCGCGCCGAACTGACGGCCCAGTACGAGCGCTTTCGTGAGTTGGCCGGCGAGCCAGACTTCTGGAATACGCACCAGAATGTACACGTGGCCCCCGGTATGTTCGAGCTCTGCAGCGATCTGGCGTGGGAGCTGGGTGTGCGGGCTATGCGCGCCCACCGGCGCATCACGGTGCCACGGCGTGGCAATGCGACCACCTACAACATGCGCCACCCGCTCTACTGGCTCAAAGCACGCCTGATTGACCGGTGGACGGTCCGGCTTGAGCGCCAGGGCGTGCTTCTGCCCGATGGGATCGTGCATCTGCCGGGCTACCAGGAGGGCAAAGCGGCGATCGAAGCGGTGGTTGGCCGGCTCCCGTGGCGCTCGCTGCGCCGCGCGGCTGAGTGGATTATTCATCCGTCAACCAGTGCCGACGACAAACTACTCGGTCGGCTGACTGCCTCTCGGGTGCGGGAGTATGCCGTGTTCCGCGACCCGCAGCTCCGGCAACGGCTGGCCGCTCGTGGGGTGGAGGCCGTGGGCTTCGAGACCCTCGGCGCGGTGGCGCGACCCGAAGTGACACACGGAAACGACGCTCATGGTCATCACGTATAGCCAGATCTACCCCGGCCCGATCTGGACAGCCCTGCTCGTTCTGCTGTTTCTGTACACCATCCTGCGGGGTCGGCCCGAGTGGGCGCTGGGGATGTTCTTTGCGATGTCCGGGTGGGGCCGCAACCTCTGGGTTGGCCCGATGCTCTACCTCTACGCCCTGCTCGCCACGGCATACGCCGCGGCCTTTGTGGATCTGCAGGTGCGCCTGCGCCGTGGTGAACAGGTTCGATTTTTTCCTCAGCACGACCGAAGCATTCTCGTTTTGCTCGGCTGCTGGTGGTTCTGGATGCTGCTGCTCATTCAGCTGTTCATGCCCGATAATGGGCCGGCCCTGCGGCGCAATCTGGTGCTGATCATCATTGCTGGCATTCCAGCACTGTTTCTCTTCGGCCAGGATCCACGGCGGGTGCGCGGCTTTGCCCTCGCCTATATCGGCTCGGCGATCGCCGGCGGCTGGATCGCCCTCACTGCCTACGGGATTCCGATCACGGCGCTGCTCACCGACCCGAGCCTCGGCAGCTACGGGCTCTCGAACCTGGGTATTCCGAACTACCACGCGATCGCGTGGACCTTCGGCTGCGCACTGATTATGGTGATGGCGCTCTACCTGCAGGCGCGTAGCCTGTTCTCCCTCGCTGGCTACATGCTCCTCGCTGTGCTGTGTGTGCACTTCTTGATGCTCTCCCTCTCGCGCCAATCGATGGCCGCAAGCATCATCTGCCTTATGCTCTTTGCGATCTGGGCGCTCTTCAGCCGGACAACCCCCAAGCTCCGTGTGCTCACCCTGCTCGTCGGGGTGATCGGGATGGTCGTGATCCTCTATCAGGTCTCGCCGAGTCTGGTGGTGCGCCAGAATGAGAGCGGCCTGCTGGAGTCCTTCGACCTGGTGGGGGAGCGCAGCCAGTACTGGCTCTATGGCTGGGCCGTCTTCGTCGAGGCGCCGCTGACGGGCAGCGGGATGTCGACAACGTATACCCATAACCTCGCGCTAGGAACCCTCGCCGAGCAGGGCCTGGTCGGTGGCTTCTTCCTGGTGGCTTACCTCGCCTTTGTCCTGCGTCAGGGGCAGGCGATCCTCTACGGACACGGTGACCCGCAACGGGCTCCGTGGCAGGTGGCTTTCTTTCTGATCGTGCTCTTCTTCCTGATCCATAGTATGGCCTCGGGTACAGCGACCAATGGCCGCCACCTCTACTGGGCCGGGCTGTTGCTCTGGTGCCAGTCCGTGCTTGTGCAGCCGGCGCCGGTGCCGGTCCTGCCTGTGCCAACGCGCCTGATCGCCCGCCCCGCATCGTTCGTGGCGGCGCACCAGGCCGCCGAGTAGAAGGCTCACCTTGCCCATGGCCGTTCCGTTGATTCGCCGCCTCCCAACCCAGCAGCAACTCTTCGACCTCGCCCCGCCTCCGGTCAGGCGCGTGCTGGTGAATCTGGAAGCTGCCCGCCGTGAATGGTTCCGGCGTCACGGCGATTACCGGGCCCTTGTGGCCCGCCACGATCCGGCCTTCTACCGGCGCCCCCTGGCCGAGCAGGAGGCTTACCAGCTCGCCGAACTGCGGCGGCTCCTCGAAGGTGCTCGCCGCGATGTGCCACACTATCGGGCTTCGTTGCCGCCGGACCCGCTCGCAACCCTGGCCGATTTGCGGAGCCTCCCCACCCTCGAGAAGGGCATGTTGCGCCGGGACCCCTTCGCCTTTGTGAGCGAGCGGCTTCCTCGCCGCCAGCTCTGGGCCCGCAAAACGAGCGGCTCGACGGGAACCCCCCTCACGTTCCACCTGGATCGTGAGGCGACCCGGCATCAACAGGCGGCCGCCGATGCCATGCTCGCCGCCTACGGGTGCCCCTTCGGCGAGCGCCGGGCCCGATTCTCCGGTGCCTATGTGGCGCCGTACGCCAGAACCACTCCGCCCTTCTGGATCTGGATCGATAGCTACCGCCAGCTCCAGTGCTCGGCCTATCACCTCGCTCCGCCGTTCTTCGACCACTACCTTCAGGCTATCCGCGCGGCGCGGGTGGCCTATGGTACCGGCTACCCCAGCGCCTGGTACCTGCTGGCGTGCCACGTGCTCGAACGGGGCGGGGCGCCGCCCGGGTTACGGGCGATTATCACCGATAGCGAGGGCGTGAGCCTCGACCAGCAGGCGGTGATCGAACACGCCTTCGGTTGCCCCGTCTACCAGACCTACGGCACTGGTGAGATAGGGCAGGTCGCCTGGCAGTGTCGTGAGCGGCGCTACCATGTGCTTACCCGCATTGTTGTGATCGAACTGCTCGACGCAGCGGGCAACCCTGTGGCGCCTGGCGAAGCGGGAGAGGTGGTGGCAACCAGCCTGGCGGGTGCCAACACTCCGTTTATCCGCTACCGGACCGGCGATCTGGCAATTGCCGCCACTGACCCGTGCCCCTGCGGGCTGCAAAGCCCCGCCCTGTTGAGCATCGAGGGCCGGCTCGACGACTACATCCAGACACCCGACGGGCGTACGGTGGGGCGCCTGAGCCACGTGACGAAGCCTGGCAGAGGGATCCGTGAGAGCCAGATTGCCCAGGTCGCCCGCGATCAGGTCGTCATCCGGGTGGTGCCAGACGCCGACTTTGATCCTGCGTCGATGGCGGCCGTGGTGGCGGCGGCCCACCGCTACCTTGGCGCCGGGATGCAGGTGCGCTGGGAGCGCGTTGAGCGGTTGCCGCGCACCAGGGCTGGCAAGCTGCGGCACGTGGTTCGCGAATTGTAAGGGCCGTTGCATGGATCTGCGCGAGGCGCCCCCCCAATCATTTTGCAGCTTCCTGGCCGCGTTTGGCCCCGCGATCGATGAGGAGGCCTTTGAACGTGCGGCCGCCCGGTTGCCCCATTATCGCCCGACACCCACTACCCTCACGCTCGACGGGTTGCGACTCTGCTGGTATGCACCCGAGCGCAACCCGCTCCATCGCTGGGTACTCCACCGCGCCGGGCAGGTGCTCCTGCTCGTCCAGGGCGACTTCTACGGCCCGCTTGACGAAGGCGCGCTCGCTGCGACGATCGCCGGTGGGCAGATCGACCGGCAGGCCCTCACGACAGCCCTGGCCAGGCTGCGCGGCGTCTTCAACGGCTTCGTCATCAACCAGGCCGACCACTCGTGCCTCGCCTTCGTTGACCGGCTTGGCTTTACTTTCCTCTACCATTGTGCAACGGGCCCCACAACCTGGCTCTCCTCGTCGCTGTGGCCGCTGCTGCGCCTGAGGCCGCAGGCCCCGCTCGCGCCCGAGGCCGTCGAGGACATGGTGCTGTTCGGCTTCCCGACCGGGAACCGCACCATCCTCCGGGATGTGTTTACCATTCAGCCAGGCCGCATCGTCGCGATGCGTGCTGGCCATAGCAGCGCCGTACGGTACGTCCCGCCGATCGATCGGCGCCTGTGCAGGCTCGATCTGGCCCTGGACGAGTTTCGCGGCGCATTCGGCTCGCACTTCGACTATGTGCGCAGCCTGATCCCGGTCGACCGTTTTGTGACGACCCTGACGGGCGGCCACGATACGCGCGTCATCCTTAATGCCATGCTTGCCAACGCGATCGTGCCGACATGCCTTACCGGCACCGATCGCGGTATGACCGGCGATGTTCGCCGCAGCGCACAGATCGCCAGGATTGCCGGCGCGCCTCTGCAAATTGCTAACTATGGCGAGGCTGATCCCGCGCTCCACGCCGATGCCTTTTTTATGAGCGAGGGTACGGGTACCGGGCTGTGGATGGCCCGGCTCAGCGAGGTGGCCCGGCTCCACGGCGACGTGGCCTACTTTGGATTCTCCGGCGATATTCTCTCGGGCAGCGGCACGGTTACACTCGGCCTGCTGCGCGGCGATGACGACGCCGATGCCCTGGTGCGCAAAGCCTGCCTCTTCAACTACGAATACCGGACCGACCCGGAGACGCTCTGCCGGACCCTCTTCGGGCATGGCTTCGACACGGTGCTCGAACGCTATGCCGCAACGTTTGCGCCATACCAGGGGTTGGACCGCTACGGCATGTTTGTACAACAGCGGATCGACGACCGGAACTTCCGGCGCATCGGCGGCTTTGCCCACGCGGCCCAGACGGCTCTGCCAGCCGTGCACTTCTTTCACGACCCGCGCATCGCCGAGCTCTACCTCAGCCTCGATGAAGGGTTGCTGCTCGGCCGCAAGCTCCACTGCCGCCTCTGCTACGATGCCATTCCCGCGATGGCCTGGGTTCCGGGCAATCCCTGGCATGTGCCGCTCTGGCTGGAGCCGGCGGCGCTGCACCACGTGCGCGCCGCCGGCAAGTTCGTCCAGCGGCTGCGGCGCGCACCCGCCCGCGCGGTGGCATCTTCACCACCCGATGCGCGGCTGCAGGCGGCGCTGGCCATGCACGAGGGGCTCGACGCCGTAGATCTCGACGCGCTCCGCGCCCTGGCCGCCCAGGAGGCCGGCTCGCCGCGCGCTCACCTGCTCGCCCTGCGCGTCGCCACCCTGGCCCGGCTGCTGCGCTTTGCCCGCGGCCAGCCCATCGTGGAGGAACAGCATGCCCGTCTCTTTGCGCGCCGCGAGCAGGGCGCCGTCGTCGCACGCTGAGCGGCAGCACCGGACGGGGGCCGCCAGTGGGCTTGTCTGGCCCCGGCCGCGCGGGCCGGGCGGTTGCCTGATCTATCTCATCCTCGTGGGTGCTCCACTTCTAGCTCTGCTCTGCATTGTTCTCGGCCGCTGGCTCAGCTATCCGCCAGACCCGCGCCGTGCCGATGCGCTGGTTGTCCTTGGTGGTGGCAACCCGGGGCGGATCGAACAGGCCATCGCGCTCTATCAGCGCGGCCTGGCCCGAGAGCTCTGGCACACCGGTGATGTGCCGCCGCCCGGGGCTAAACTCTCCCAGGCCGACCGGGCGGCCCGGCTGGCGGTCGAGCGCGGCCTGCCCGCCGAGGCCATCCAGTTGCTGGCCACCCGCTCGACGTGGGAGGATGGCCTCGCGATCGCCGAGTTGGCCCGTGCCTCCGGCGTCCGCCGCATTCTGGTTGTTACGGACTGGCCCCATAGCCGGCGTGCGATCTGCACCATTCGTAAGGCCGCTGGTGATGCCGTGGAGGTAAGCTACGCCCCACCTCCCCCCGCCGGCTATGGCCCTGCCACCTGGTGGTTCTCGCCAAGTGGCCTCTGGGACTTGCGGCGGGAGCTTGCGGCCGTTCTCTACTACTGGACGTACTATGGGGTTAATCCGCTGGGATGTTAGTATGGTAGCTTCTCTGGCGCGGCGCCTCGAACGCCGGAGCGCGCCTGTGGGTCTGGCGGTGGCGGCTGTGGCCGTCCTGCTGACACTGCTCTTCTGGGTGCTGCTCCCCGAGCAGCTGCGCGCCAATACCAACAGCGACTACTGGAACTTTTACGAGCCGGTTGCACGCAACATCCTCGCCGGTGAGGGCCTCACGACTGCCGACGGGCGACCAGCCCTGCGCTACCCGCCTGGCTACCCGCTGCTGCTGGCCGCCGTGTTCGGGATTGCTAACGCCCTCGGCGTGCCTGATCTCGTGGCCCTGGCCATCTTTACCTTGCTGTGCGTTGCCCTGAGTGCGGCGCTGGTGTACGTGATTGCGCGGATGCTCTGGGGGCCGCTGCCTGCGGCGATCGCGGGCCTGCTGTGGATGACCTACCCGCCGGTGTTGTGGAGTACCAAGCAGCCCAACAGCGAGACGCCCTTCAGTGTCTGTTTTTACGCGGGTGTGGCCATCTTCTGGTACGCCTACAGTCGCCGGACGCGCTCCTGGCCGCTCTACCTCGCGGCGGGAGTGTGCATCGGCTGCTCGATGCTCATCCGGCCCCTGGCGCTGAGTATTCCCCCGGCACTGGCGCTCTTTGTGCTCCTGGGTCGCGCCCAGCCGGGCGGGTTGCTGCGCCTGGGACTGGTCGGGGCCTTGCTCGTCGGGTGCGCCCTGCCGGTGCTGCCGTGGCAGGGTTGGATGTACGCGCAGAGTGGCGCCTGGCATCTCCTGAGCAGCGGCGGGCCATCGAGCATGCGCGATGGCCTCACCTTTGCGGTAGACCGGCGCGACCGTCGGGTTGGCAACCCGGTTCCTTCCGATGTCCTCGCCACCATGGAGCGCTTGCGCGAGCGGGGCGGCGAGATGCGCTCCTTCGGTTCCGTGGTGCGGATCGTTGGTGAAGAGCTAGCGCGCGACCCCCCGGCGATGCTCAAGCTGCTCGCCATCAAGGCGATGCGTAGTCTCTACGCGATGGATAGCGAGCGCTACGACACGCTAAGCATCCTGATGCAGTGCTTCTACCTCGGGCTGATCGGGTTCGGCGCCTGGCACGCCTGGCGAGGTGATGGCCTACCCCGGGACTACGTGCTGATGACAGGCTTGCTGCTGCTCGGCTTCTGGGGGATCACCTTCCTGGTATTGTCCATCCTGCGCTACACCGCGCCGATGATCGCCCTGGCCCTGACGCTCGTGCCGGCCCTTCTCCCGCCTGCAATCCGCAGGCCGCCGTCCTGATCTGAGCCCTGTAGCCGCCCCCGGGAGCGATGGCAGATCCGGGCCTATGCGGAAGGCATCTTCGCCTCTTGTTCCATACGTATTGTTTCGGTCGAGCGCAAGGAAGCCACAATGCAGATCAGTATTTTTGGCCTTGGCTATGTGGGAACGGTCACTGCGGCCTGCCTGGCCGCTCGGGGCCACCGAGTCATCGGGGTGGATGTGGCCGCAGGCAAGGTTGAACTGCTCAACAAGGGCCGCTCCCCGATTGTTGAGCCCGGCCTCGACGCCCTCGTGGCGGATGTGCGTGCCCGGGAGCTGATCGAGGCCACCACCGATGTTGCCGCAGCCGTGGCCGCCACCGATCTCGCCCTGATCTGCGTCGGCACACCGTCGCTGGAGCGGGGCGGCCTAGATGTTCAGTATGTCGAGCGGGTCATGGACCAGATCGGCGCCGCCCTGATGGGCCGCGCCCGCCCCTTCCTGATTGTGCTGCGCAGTACGGTGCTGCCGGGGACGACGCGCCAGTGCGTGCTACCAACCCTTGAGCGGGCCTCCGGGCGGCCCCTCGGCGATGGCTACGAAGTGCTCTATCACCCTGAGTTTCTCCGCGAGGGAAGCTCCCTGCGCGACTTTGACCAGCCGGCCTTGATCGTCATCGGTGAAGCGCGCCCTGGCACCGCCGGCCCCTTGATCGACCTCTACGGGGGCGTCGAGGCGCCCCGTTTCGTCACGAGCCTCGAAGGCGCCGAGATGATCAAGTATGCCAATAACGCCTTTCACGCCGTGAAGATCACCTTCGCCAACGAGATCGGCCAGTTGTGCCAGAGCGTTGGGGTCGATAGTCACGAGGTGATGGAGATGTTTGTGGCCGACCGGCAGTTGAATATCTCCCCGGCGTACCTGCGGCCGGGCTTCGCCTTTGGCGGCTCCTGCCTGCCGAAGGATCTGCGCGCCCTCACGCGCTTCGCTCGCCACCAGGATCTCAGCCTGCCGCTGCTAGAGAGCGCCCTACCGAGCAATGGCCTGCAGATCGAGCGGGCGTTGCAGCGGGTTGAAGCCCACCGCCGCCAGCGTATTGGCATGGTAGGCCTGGCGTTTAAGCCGCACACCGACGATCTGCGCGAGAGCCCGCTGGTGATCCTGGCCGAGCGGCTGCTCGGCAAAGGGTACGCACTCAGTATCTACGACCCTCAGGTGCAGCTGGCGGCCCTGGTGGGCGGTAACCTCGCCTATGTGCAAGAACGCCTGCCCCACCTCTCACGCCTCTTGTTGCCCGGTCTGGCCGATCTCGCGGCGTGCGAACTGATCGTGATCGGCCACCCCCTGGCCGAGCCCGCCGTGATTGAGCACTGGCTCACGAGTGGTATTCAGGTGCTGGACCTTGTTGGGCGTGGCACGCGTCTGGCCCATCCGAACTACGAGGGACTCTACTGGTAAGCCATGCACATTCTCTACCTCCATCAATATTTCACGACCCGCAATGGCGTGGGCGGTACGCGCTCTTACGAGTTTGCGCGCTATCTGCTCAGCCAGGGCCACAAAGTTACCATGGTCACCGCCGCTGATCCGCAGCTGCCCTGGCAGCGGGGCCTGCTCCGCCACCGGCAGGTGGACGGCATCGATGTGGTGGAGCTACGGGCTGGCTCGTCCGACTACCAGAGCGGCACGGCTGTGGGTTATGGCCAGCGCATCGTTGCCTTCGTGCTCTTCGCCCTGGCGAGTGTCGTTGCCGTGCTACGCGCTCGCCGCCCCGATCTGGTCTTTGCAACGTCGACCCCGCTCACGATCGGTATCCCCGGCGCGATCGCCAGCGCCTGGCACCGGGTTCCGATGGTCTTCGAGGTGCGCGATCTCTGGCCAGAAGCGCCCATCCAGATGGGCGCCCTGCGCCATCCGGCGGCTATTCTGTTGGCGCGCTGGCTCGAGCGGGCGATCTACCGTCGCGCCGCCCACGTGGTGGCCCTCTCCCCGGGCATGCGCGCTGGGGTGATCGACGCAGGGGTGCCGCCCGAGCGGGTGACGGTCATTCCGAACGCCTCGGATCTCGATCTCTTCTCGCCTGAGATCGATGGTAGCGCCTTCCGGGAGACTTACGGCCTCGTGGGGAAGTTCGTCTGCTTATATTTTGGCACCATGGGCGAGGCGAATGATCTCTTTCAGGTGGTGCGAGCGGCCCGGGTGCTGCACGAGCGGGGCGAGGAGCGGATCGTCTTCGTGCTCCACGGCAGAGGTCGCCAGCGGCCTGAACTGGAAGCCTTCGTGAGCGCCCATGGTCTGCGCAATGTCGTCTTTTCATCGGCCCTTCCCGACAAGTCGGCGGTGGCGCGCCTGGTAGCGGCCGCCGATGTGGGAATGACCATCTATAAGAATCTGCCCATCCTGGCGACCTGTTCGCCCAATAAGCTCTTTGATACGTTAGCTGCCGGGCGTGCCGTGCTGGTCAATACCCCGGGCTGGCTGCGGGAGCTTGTCCTCACCCATGAGTGCGGCGTCGCGGTGCGCCCCGACGACCCCTACGATCTGGCCGATAGCGTGACGGCCCTTTGCAACGATCCTGAGCGGGTTGTCCGTTACGGGCGCAATGCCCGCCGTCTGGCCGAGCAGTCCTTCGACCGGCGCGCCCTCGGTGCCCAGTTGCTAGCGCTGTTCGAGCAGGTGGTGTTGGCCTCCCGCCAGGTCGCCCAATCCCCATCTTCGACAACGGCGCCGCGCGAAATGGGACGATAGCCGGCGTTCGGTCGCGGGGGCAGGGATCCTGCCTGCTGCGGCTCCGACGTACCGAAGCGCAACGTCGTTCCATGTCTACGTGGGAACTCCTGTTCAGCGCTGCGGGGAGGGTTTGACCCTCCCCGTTTGTTGTGCTGCCTGAACAACCGCCACGCCAGAGCGCTCGTGTACGGTAGGCCGCAAAACCGACCGGGGAATGAGTGAGCGGTGAGCGGTGCGAATGACGGGATTGTCATATCGTGGCCATCGCTACACCTCCGGGCGAGGCCGCCCAGTCTGTTTGCTGGTGTCGTGATGTGCCGTAAGTCACCACCTGGCTACGCTGCCCAGTGCGTCAGGATCGGATTCGGCTGGATCACCCACGTGTTGGGGGCACTTGAATAGATGATTACTTTGCTATCTCAAAGACTACAGTCTTGTCGTGAATTATTCATTGGCTGTACATCTAGGCCCCTTATGATGCTGGCTAGTACCGCATGTCCATTCATATGTGCGCGTTGCGAGGCAGTGTAGCCGGGCCTTTTTCTCGCACGCGGCAACATCTGGCCGCTCGTTGGGCAGCTGTGTCGCCGTCCCATTCGGGCATACGCCGGTCATACCACACGGAGGTGGCCATACCGCAGCGCACGGCCACAGCAGGCGTGGCGAAGTAGTGGGGTTGTGGGAACTGAGCCCACGTGGGGCCGTTACCGCATGCGTGGCCGTACGGTGGTTCTCGGTTCTGCCGGGTTGCTCATTTCACCTCAGGGCTTGCGGGTTGTGAAGGCGTGCAGCCAGACGATCTGGCTGGAGGGTGTCATGTATCGCCGCGTTGGGAAACGCTGTCTTGATCTGCTTATCGCGGGGGCAGGGCTGATCTTACTCCTTCCGCTGATCCTCTGCATCGCGCTACTGGTCCGGATCTACCTCGGGCCGGGGGTTATCTTCAGCCAGGTGCGGCCGGGCCTCCATGGGCGGCCCTTCAGGCTATACAAGTTTCGCACGATGACCGACGCGCGTACTCCGAGCGGCGAGTTGCGCCCCGATGCGGAGCGGCTCACCTCGTTTGGCAAGCTGCTCCGAAGCACCAGCCTGGACGAGCTCCCCGGCCTGATTAACGTCATCCGGGGGGAGATGAGCCTGGTCGGGCCGCGCCCACTGCTCATGGCCTATCTGGAGCGCTACTCGCCGCAGCAGCGTCGGCGCCACGAGGTGCTCCCGGGAATCACCGGCTGGGCGCAGGTCAACGGGCGCAACGCGATCAGCTGGGAGGAGCGCTTCGCGCTGGACGTATGGTATGTCGAGCACTGCTCGCTGTGGGTCGATCTGAAGATCCTCGGCCTGACTCTGGTCAAAGTGCTCCGGCGCGCGGATATCACTCAGCATGGCCATGCGACGGTCGAGGAGTTCCGTGGCGCGCCGGGGCTCTATGAAGCCCACCGCCATGAGGCAGAGTCGGGCGCATAGTGGCTGCCTGGCCCCGTGGTTGGGGAATAAGCTGAGGCGGTATGCAACGGGTACTCATCGTCGGGGCGGGCGGGCATGCCCAGGTTGTGGCCGACATCCTTCTCCTACTCGCGGCCAGCGGTGACTGGATCCCCGTAGGTTACCTCGACGATAACCCCGAGCTGCGAGGTCGCTCGCTGCTCGGGTTGCCTGTGCTCGGCCCCCTGTACGAGCGCCCGGCGTTCCCCCACGACGCGCTGGTGATCGCCGTCGGGCGGAATGATCTGCGGCAGCGGCTTTACGGCATGCTGCGCGCCGAAGGCGCTCACTTTGCGACGCTTGTCCACCCTCGGGCGACCATTGCCCACGATGTGGTGATCGGTCCAGGCTCAGTGATCTGCGCTGGCGCAGTGGTCGGCCCAGGCGCCCGTCTTGGCTGCAATGTAATCATCAATACGGCCGCCACGGTTGACCATCACAACCGGATCGGCGACCACTGCCATATCGCGCCGGGCGCTCACCTCGGCGGCGATGTGCAGATCGGCGATGGCTGTCTCGTGGGCCTGGGTGCCCTGATAATGCCTCAGCGCTCGGTCGGCGCCTGGAGCATCGTTGGAGCCGGGGCGCTGGTGCACCGCAGCCTCCCTTCCGGCGTGACCGCCGTTGGTACGCCGGCCCGCGTCATCCGTGAGCACTGAAGGAACCCGGTACGATGCGCATTCCCATGTCGAGCCCCGACATTACCGAGGCCGAGTTGGCCGCGGTGACCGCCGTTCTCCGCACCCCGACACTCAGTATCGGCCCGCAAATTGTGGCCTTTGAGCAAGCCTGCGCCGCCTATGTTGGCGCCCGCCACGCCGCTGGTGTCAATTCTGGGACGAGTGGCCTGCACCTCTGCATGATCGCCGCCGGGGTTGGGCCCGGCGATCTGGTGCTTACTTCGTCGTTCTCGTTTATCGCGTCGGCGAATGCTGTGCTCTACGAGCGCGCCATCCCCGTCTTTGTGGACGTGGACCGCGCCACTGGGAACCTCAGCCCCGCCCTGGTGGCCGAGGCGGCCCACGATCTCGCAACGGGTGGCACGGCGGCGGCGCGCTGGCTGCCCCGCGGGGTGGACGCTGCTGCCGTGGGCCAGCTGCGGGCGATCCTGCCGGTGCACGCCTTTGGCCAGCCTGCCGACATGGATCCGATCATGGAAACTGCCCGCACCTACGGCCTTGCAGTGATCGAGGACGCCTGCGAAGCGATCGGGGCAGAGTACCGTGGGCGACGGGCCGGAACTATCGGGGATGCCGGAGTCTTCGCATTCTATCCGAACAAGCAGATGACGACCGGCGAGGGTGGGATGATCGTCTGCGATCGGGACGATTGGCTCCCGCTCTTCCGCTCGCTCCGGAACCAGGGCCGCGATGTGTTCGACAGCTGGCTGAACCACACTCGGCTCGGCTATAACTACCGGCTCGACGAGTTGAGTGCCGCCCTGGGCCTGGCTCAGCTGCGGCGGATCGACGAGCTCCTGGCCAAGCGTGACCGTGTGGCGCGCTGGTACCACGAGCGTCTCGCCGGGTTGGAGCTCGTTGAGCGGCCATGGGTGGCCGAGAGTACCACCCGCATGAGCTGGTTCGTCTATGTGGTCCGAATCCGGCCGCCCGCCGACCGCGATCAGGTGATGGCACGGCTTGCGGAAGTGGGCATCCCGAGCCGGCCTTACTTCACCCCAATCCACCTCCAGCCCTTCTACCGCGATCGCTTCGGCTATCGCCGGGCGGATCTGCCGGTGACCGAACAACTCGGCGACTGTTCGCTCGCCCTGCCCTTCTCCAGCGTCATGCAGGAGTCCCAGGTTGACGAAGTCTGCGCACAGCTTCGTCGGGCCGTTGCCGCTTGAGCCGCCATCCCGCCGTCTAGCGCGCGTCGCATCTCGTCGTTGCAGCTGAGTGACGATTCATCTTTCAGGGGCTGGAAAGCTCCTGGCACGGCGTTTTCAGGCGCTGGGATGGGCTCGCTGGTGTTGGCGCCAGGGGTGAAGATGACAAATCGCTGACAGTTTCGTTATCGCCGGACCAGGTGAATCTCTGATTCTGTCACCTGCGATTCATATCACCATAGTAGAGTGTCGCAACCGGGGGAAGAACGAACACAACATGGCCGAAAGGTCGACAGCGGTGACACCTGCACGTCAGCGCCGGCTATGGTAGTTGGCGTGCCACTAAACCCGAAAGGAACGGGCCGTGCGTTTCCCTCTTGTGAACCTTCCGGTGCGCAACCGCTATTTCTTTGTCGCCGATCTCGTGCTCTTGCCGCTGGCGGCCTACGCCAGCATCGTGATCCGGCTCGAGTCGCTGAATCTCAGCCCCTTCTGGAGTGGATTCGGTATTTTCGCGCTGCTCTGCGTTGGGGTCACCTTGCTGGTGTTCTGGCGGCTAGGGATCTATGCGCGCTACTGGCGCTATGCCTCGCTCGACGAGTTGCTGCTCCTGGCCAGCGGTGTCGTGCTGGCGGATCTGATCGTGGCCGGGATCGTCCTGCTCTTGGCGGCGAGCTCGGTTAGTCTGATCGTCCCGCGCTCGGTACCGGTGATCTATGCCCTGCTGGCCCTGGTGGTAACGGCCGCTCCACGCCTCGTGGCTCGCCTGCTCGGGCGACGTTCAGCAATGCGGCGGAAGGCCGCCCGTGGGATGGCGGCCGCGAGCCGGGTGCTGATCATGGGTGCGGGGAGTGCCGGCGCGATGATGGTGCGTGAGCTTCGCGAGAATCCCCAGGTGGGCATGGAAGTGGTGGGCTTCGTCGATGATGATCCCCACAAGCGCGACGTGCGGATCCATGGTGTGCCGGTGCTGGGTGGCCAGGAGGACATTCCGCGCCTTGTGCGTCAGTATCAGGTGCAGCAGGTGATTATCGCGATGCCGAGTGTGTCCGGCAAAACGATCCGCCGGATTGTCGAGATCTGTGAGCGTGCCGGTGTCAGCACCAAGAGCATGCCGGGCATGTACGAGTTGCTCGATGGGCGGGTGCGCGTCAGCCAGCTCCGCGATGTGCAGATCGAAGATCTGTTGCGCCGCAAGCCGGTGCGTACCAATACTGCCGCGGTTGAGCAGTTGCTGCGCGGCAAGCGGGTGCTCATTACCGGCGGTGGCGGATCGATCGGCAGCGAGCTCTGCCGCCAGGTGCTACGCTGCGAGCCCGCCGAGCTGATCGTGCTCGGCCACGGGGAGAATTCGGTCTTTAGTATCGAGCAGGAGCTGCGGCAGCATCTTTCGACGGGCACCCGGCTGAGCACCGTGATCGCCGATATCCGCTTCGCCGAACGGCTCAGTACGGTGTTCGAGCACTTCAGGCCTGATGTCGTCTTCCACGCGGCCGCCCACAAGCACGTCCCGCTGATGGAGGCGAACCCGGTTGAGGCGATCACGAACAATGTTCTCGGCACACGGAATGTGCTCCAGGCTGCCATGAGCTGCGGCGTGGGCCATTTCGTGATGATCTCGACCGATAAGGCGGTCAACCCGACGAGTGTGATGGGCGCGAGCAAGCGGACAGCCGAGTTGCTCGTCCACCAGGCAGCCATGGCCAGCGGCAAGCCGTACGTGGCGGTGCGCTTTGGCAACGTGCTCGGTAGCCGGGGTTCGGTAGTGCTCACCTTTAAGCAGCAGATCGCGGCGGGCGGCCCGGTGACGGTGACGCATCCGGAGATGGTACGCTACTTTATGACCATTCCCGAGGCCGTGCAGCTAGTGCTCCAGGCCGCTACCCTCGGCAAGGGCGGCGAAGTCTTCACGCTTGATATGAGCGAGCCGGTGAAGATCGTGGATCTGGCCCGTGATATGATTGAGCTTTCGGGGCTCGAGGTCGGGCGCGATATCGATATCGTCTTCACCGGGATGCGCCCTGGGGAGAAGCTGTACGAGGAGCTCTTCATCGCGGGCGAGAACTATCAGCGGACCGTCCACGAGAAGATCTTCATTGCGGCCAATGCCTCGAATCTGGTGCCCTTTGCCCTTGATGAGGGCATCCGTACCCTGGAACTGGCGGCAGCCACCAGCGATGTCACGCTGATTGTGCGGGCGCTGAAGGCGCTGATCCCCTCTTTTCAGCACGCGAGTCTGGGGACTGTCGATGCGGCAGAGTCTGTGGCAGCGCCCGCGCTGCCCTACGAGCCACTGATCGCGCGGGCTGTCGGTAGTCATGATTAAGCTGTGTCGCGCGCACCTATGCACTCCACCACACCCATCGTCCGCCTGATCCTGATCGGGGCCTGTCTGCTGATGCTGGCCAGCGCGGCCCTTCTTCCGGCTGTGCCCCGGGTTGCGGCCCGCCAGGAGTTGCCCCGGCGGGGTCTCGTCGCTGTGGCGGAGCCTTCTGCCAGGGTGCCGGTGGTGACGCTCGAGCATGCCGAGCGCTTCCGGCTGCAGGTCGATGAGGGTGGCCTCCGGGCCTGGTTCGATCTCGGTGGCGATAGGGAGCGCAATCTTGCCGCGCCCGGGCTGCCACTGCTCGTCCATAGCTCCAACACCGGGGAGCGTTTCAGCGGCAGGCCAATGCTCGTGGAGGTCTCACCCGTTCGAGCGGTGGTGCGCATCGATGGCCGGGCGGGCCCGGCGGTCGCTATGGTGCGCTACACGATCTGGGCCGGTGGCCAGATCGCGATCGAGACGCATGGCCCCGGGGCCACCAACACGAGCCTGCAGTTCGATCCGGCGGCATCCGTGGGCGCGGCGCTGCGCCCTGCCGTCGTGCTTGCCGCTGCCGAGGGCTCCGGCCCGGTGACCCGGTCGATGCTGTACCTCGGCGCCTGGACGCCCGACGCGGCCCCCGATACCGCTGATGGTGCGGTTCGGTTTGTGTCCGCTCTCGACGATGCCGGGCCTGCCGCTGCGCGGGCGCTCGATCTGGAGCTCCCTGCCGGGGTGCTGCGCCAGCCGCGCATGGTGGTGGCGGGATGGCCCGGTGCTGCACACGGTCTGAGCCTTGCGGGCACGCCGCTGGTAGAGGGGGTGGATTACCTGGCTCATTGGGATGAGGCCAGGGGCGAGTTGCAGCTACAGTACCTTGGCTTGCTGCCTCCGGGTGATCGCGCCGGGCGTACCTTTCGCCTCAGCCCCACCCAGGAGCCCGCGCTTGCCCTGGAAATCCTCAATCAGAGTGGCAGCGCCCCGCGCCAGCTTACGCCCGATGGCCTGCTCCAGGTGGATGCAAACCTGCCTTCCTCTACCGGGGCGGCGCCTGGCACGATCACGACCAACGATATCTTCGCCATCCCCTACATCCAGACATGGCCCGAGCTGCGGCTGCGTGCTACCCTCAGCGCGACGCCGGTGGGGCTCTCAGGCGTGCGCTTCACGGTGAGCGGCCCCGGCTTCAGCCAGAGCGTCGATGATACGGATGGCAGCGATGGCTACAGCACGACGATCAACCTGCCGCGCCGCGCCGAGTATAGCCTGGTCGCTACGGCGCTGGTCGACGGTCAGCCCGCCGCGCCGAGCCGTGCCATCGCCCAGGTGGCCTACGGCCGCGTCTTCGTTTCGATCGGCGATTCGATCACCGCCGGCAAGTGGGGCTTTTACCGGCGGCCCGGTGAGGATGGCTATCCCTTTACGGCTCCTCCTCCGAGCGGTGGGAGCTACCCGGTCAGTGCCGACGGGCGCAACTATCCCCAGTCCGACAACTCGAACGATGACCTGGCCGGTGGCACGCCCACCTACGAGAATACCTACTACCAGGGTTATCAGGTCGAGCTCAATGGCGCCCTGGCGGCCTGCTTGAACGCACCAGTGTTCGTGCTCAACAGCGGCATCAGCGGCATTCGCACTGGCCGCGATAGCTACAAGTCGAGTGGGAGCAGTGGGGTGGGCACGGCCGGGGAGGCCAACGTGCTCGGCAAAGGCGCGGCCTATCGTAGCCAGTTGAGTCAGCTGGGTGCTGAACACGTGCTCCTGCAGATCGGCACCAATGACGCCGCCACTGTGAACTCCTCCACGAATCAGCTGTTCAACGAGCCGATGCCGGCAAGCCTCTACAATCAGGATCTGCGCAGCGTAATCAACGCGCTGCGCCAGCAAAACAGCGCGGTGGGCGTCTGGGTGGCCCGCCTGCCCTGGCGGGACGACCGGCGGAGCGACGATCCGGAGATCGTGCGCGAGGAGCGACGGGCCAAAGTCCAGGAGTTCAACCTCGAGATCAGCAGCATTGTTGACGAGCTCGGCGCAAGCCAGCCCGTCTACCTCGGGCCAGATCTCTATACAACCTTCACGGATGGCGTGAACCAGGGCCTCCTCGCCGCCACCGACCCGACCAGTGGCAGCGCCGATCGATTGCACCCGACGGCGACAGGCTACACTTTGATGGCACAGCAGTGGGCGAGCGCAATCTGCGCGGTGCTGCCCGCCGAGCCTGATCCGGGTGACCCCGGTGATCCAGGAGAGCCGGGATGTGGCGAGCCCGGCGGGCCGCCTTGCCCGGAACCTCCGACTGAGCGCATCTACTTGCCACTCCTGCGGGCAACGGGGGCTTCCACAGCGCACCAACGCGCCCCGTGGCGCACCTGACCAGCGCCCGCCATGAGCCCTTTCGGAGGAGAGTTCCGTTATGGTGGCGCAAGAGCAGCCTGGGCAGCGCTTCGCAGTGGGGGAGGTGAGCCACGCCGGCAGTGCAGGCGCCTATGCGATGCTCGCCGCGCTCTGCGCGCTCGCGCTCGCGCTGGGAGCTTTCGGGCTCGGCTACGGTTTGCCATTCTTCTCGCACATCGATGAGCCCCACGTTGTGGAGCGGGCGAGCCGGGTGGCTCACGGCCATACTCTCAACCCCGGTTGGTTCGGTCACCCTGGCTCGACGGTCATCTACCCACTGGCAGGCATCTATAAGGTGCACAGCGCGATTGCGCATGGTGTGCCGCCCTGGCGCCCCGACCCGGTAGCCTACGCGACACTGCACCGCGAGTCGTTGCGCTTCGCTACACCCGACGCCGCGCCCTATTACCTCCTTGCGCGCACGCTGAGCCTGACCTACTTTGTTGGTGCTGTCGCGCTGACCTTTGTGCTGGGCGCACAGGCCTTCAATCGGCGCACCGGCTTGCTGGCGGCAGCGATGGTGGCCAGTAGCGCTGTGTTCCTTGAGTATGCGCGGATCGCGCGGACCGATACGGCGGGGGCCTTCTACACGCTGCTGGCGCTGATCGCGTGTCTGCGGCTGCTGCGCGCGCCCGGCTGGCAGCACTACATCCTGGCGGGCCTGGCGATCGGGCTGGCCGGCGCTACCCGCTATCTCTGTCTGTCGCTCGGCGTGGCGCTCCTTGCCGCCCACGGCTTCTCTGGTGCCTGGCGTAACCAGCGCGGCTGGTACCTCCTGCTCGTTGGCCTGGCGGCCATTCCGGTCGGCTTTCTGGCCGTGACTCCGGCCCTGCCGTTTGCCCTTGGCACCGTCTACCGCAACCTGATGACCGAGGCGCGCGATTCGTGGCTCCCCCTCAGCTACCCGGCGAAGGTCTGGTGGTATGTCGCCAATGGGGTACCTCTGGTGCTCAGTTGGCCGCTGTGGCTCGCTGCACTGGGTGGGGCCGCTCTGACGGTGCGCCGGGGTAGTCAGTCCGCGCGCTTGCTTGTGCTCGTCGCGGCGATCTTCCTGCTCGTGATCGCTCTGCCCGCACTGTACCATCGGCGCTGGGTGCTCTCGATTGCCCCCGTCCTCTACGTGCTCGCCGCCGCCCTGCTCTGGGCAGCGGTAGAAACGCTCCGGAAGACGCTGGGTTGGCGCCGCCACGTGGCACTGACCAGCGCTGTGCTCCTGGCGTTGTCAATGGCAGGGCCGCTGGCCGCCACAGTGCAGCAGAGCTACCTGGTAGCGCGTCCCGATACGCGCGAGCAGGCCCTACGCTGGATCAGCGCTCATGTGCCCCCTGGCGCCAGGATCGCGACTGAGAGCTACGCGGGGCTGATCGTGGGCGACTACCAAGTGACGACCCCATTTCACCTCTTTCGACTCGGCCCCTTCGACCAGGCGCTCACGACGCAGTACGACTATTTTGTGACGACGGAACTGAACTACGGGCGCTACTATGAGGCAGCCGCCCGGCACCCCGAAGATGTGGCCTTCTACGAAGAGGCGATCGCCTTCTACAGCCGGCTCTTCCGCAGCGAGTTGCTGGCCGAGTTTCGCCCGGGCCCCTGGACGGCTCAGGGCCCGGTGGTGCGGATCTATCGATCACCAGGCTCATCACTGCCGTAGGTGACGTCCGGTTCGGCCATGCGCTGCGTGGGTAGTACAATAGCCATGGCGCGCCAATGCGCGGGGTCCATCGGCAGCCAACGGCGAACACTGTGTGGTGCGCCTGCGCAGGGCGCTCAATGGCTGACCCTCAAGGTCTGGAAAGGGGGACCTATGGCCGGATCGCCTCAGGATGCGTCGCCCCACGTGCTCATCACCGGTGGGGCGGGCTACATCGGCTCGCTCCTTACCGGTGTGCTCCTCAATGCCGGCTGGCGCGTAACCGTTGCCGATGATCTGCTCTTCGGCGGCCAGTCGCTCCTCGGCTACTGGCACCATCCCCGCTTCCACTTTGCGAAGGCCGATATCTGCGATGCGGGGCAACTCGTCGCCGAGAACGGCGCCATCCGGGTTGGCGAGCTCCCTGCGCGCCCGGTGGATGCGGTGATCCACCTCGCCGCGATCGTTGGCTTTCCGGCGTGCCAGATGGTTGGCCCCCAGGTGGCATGGCGCTACAACTATGAGGGTACCCGGCGCGTCTATGCGGTTGCCGAGGCCGCTGGCGCGCGGCGCTTCGTCTTCGCTTCCACCTACAGCAACTATGGCCTCTCGCCTGATGGCGCGCCGGTGACCGAGGAGTCGCCCCTGAACCCCCAGTCGCTCTACGCGGAGACGAAGATCGCCGCCGAGCAGTTTCTGCTGCATGAGACGGCGGGAGGCCAGGCCGCGCCCGTACTCTTCCGCTTCGCGACCCTCTTCGGGGTCTCGCCGCGCATGCGCTTCGACCTGATCATCAACCAGTTCGTGCTGGAGGCGCTCGCGCGGCGCCGTCTCGTGATTTACCAGCGCGGCTACGCTCGCTCCTTTGTCCACGTGCGCGATGTGGCTGATGCCGTCCTGCTCGCCTTGCAGGCGCCCGCCGAGACGGTGGGCCGCCAGATCTTCAACGTCGGCTCCGACGACGGGAACTACACCAAGGACGAGATTGTGGCTCTGGTGCAGCGGCACGTGGAGGGCACCCGCGTGGAGTATAAGGATCTCACCTTCGGCGGCGATATGCGTGATATCCGTGTGTCGTTTGCGAAGATCGCTCGTGTGCTGGGCTTCCATCCCCGCCTGAGCGTCGAAGACGGCATCCGCGAGGTGCGCGATGTGCTCGCCAACGGGGTGATCAAAGACGCCCTCGATAGTCAGTACCGCAACGCGCAGTTTATTGTACAGTAGGGTTTGTGAAGGGCGCGAAGGTGGCCACAAAGGAGCGCAGTGGGTCGGGTGGCGTCAGGCCAGGAGCGCTCCAGGATAGCTATAGCAAGCCTCTCCAGGCTGTGTATGCGGTAGCCTGAACGCACACCCTGGAGCGCCATCCAGACGCTTCCACGCAGGCGGGACGCCCGCGCTCCCAGGCCGGGCTTCACGACCCGGATGAGATTGCTATAGTCGGTCGCCACGGTGATGTCGCTGGATCACGATCCCGCTGAGACGCCCCGATGGGGCGTCTTTACACCGCACGATCAGGGTGGTCGACTGCACGGCCGACAGCATCAGGGCTGGAACAGGGCCAGCATGCAACAGTTGGTACGGATCTGCGTATATTGTAGTAACGGCACGTGTCCCTGCTCCGACAGGTAGCTGGCTTGTACGCACACCGGTGCTGACCGTGAGTCCGCCGATAGCCCACGCACACTCGTTGGGGGTTCGCGCCTGGCGCGGCAAACGTTCGTGGGCGCACCTTTCGTGATGAACAGTATGCGCAATCTTCACCTGGTGCTCCTCTTCACCGTGTTGTCCGGCATGCTCGCCGCGTGCGGCGAGATCGGCGGCGCCCTCACCGGCGGCGATGGCCCACCCGCCAACGCGATCCAGATCTCGATCGCCTACAGCCCTGAGAAGGAGAAGTGGCTGACCGAACAGATCCCTCGCTTTAACGAGCAGCGCGTGGAGGTTGGTGGCCGCCCGGTGTTCGTTGAAGGGATCAATAAGTCCTCCGGGGCTGCCCGCACCGAGATCAAGAATGGCACCCTCGACGTGACGGTCTGGTCGCCCTCGGCCTCAACCTGGCTCGAGGTGCTCAAGCAGGAGACGGGCCGCCAGGATGTGGCCATCTCCAATGAGCCGCTGGTGCTTACTCCAGTGGTGATCGGGATGTGGCGGCCAATGGCCGAAGCCATGGGTTGGCCCAATACACCGATCGGCTGGTCCGATATGCTCAGCCTGATCCGCGATCCTGAGGGCTGGGGGAAGTTTGGCCATCCCGAGTGGGGCCGCTTCTCCTGGGGCCACACCGATCCGGAGATCAGTACCACGGCGCTCTCGACGCTGATCGCCGAGTTTTACGCTGCTACCGGCAAGCAGCGTGGTCTCACGGTGGCCGATGTGCAGGCCCCCGAGTCCCAGCAGTTCGTGCGCGATCTCGGCCAGGGTATCAAGCACTACGGCTATAACACGCTGATCTTCTCCGAGAACATGAAGAAGTTCGGGATGTCGTACATCTCGGCGTTCCCCATGGAGGAGATCACCCTGATTGACTTCAATAAGTTCAATCCGCCCGCGACACCCCTGGTGGCGATCTATCCGCGCGAAGGCACCTTCTGGCACGATAACCCCTTCATCGTGCTCAGCAGCGCCAGCCCCGAAGAGCGCGAGGCTGCCCAGGCTTTCTACGACTTCCTCCTCGGCGAGGAGGCCCAGCGGGCGGCGATGAGCTATGGTTTTCGCCCGGCCAATGTGAATGTCCCGGTGGCCGACCCGGTGAGCCCCGCCTATGGCGTGGACCCGCAGGGCGTGCAGACGATTCTCGAGGTGCCTGATGCCGAGGTGATCGTGGCCGCGAAGAACGCATGGGCGCTCAACCGCAAGCGTGCCGATATTCTGCTCGTGGTAGACACCTCAGGCTCCATGGAGGGCGAGAAGATCGAACTGGTGAAGGCTGGCCTTGAGACCTTCTTGCTCCGCATTCTGCCCGAGGATCGCGTCGGGTTGATCACCTTCGACTCCACGGCCCGCGTGATGACGCCGCTGGCGCCGTTGAGTGAGAACCGCATCGCACTGCAGACCGCCATTGGCGATATGCGCGCCAATGGTAAGACGGCCGTCTTCGACGCGCTGGAGCTGGCGCGCCAGGAGCTTGAAGCCCTTCCACCCACGGAGGATGAGCGGATCCGGGCGATCGTCTTGCTCTCCGATGGCGCCGACAATTCGAGCCGCGCGAGTCTTGATCAGGTGCGCCAGGCCTTTGATGAGAGTGGTATCAGTATCTTCCCCGTAGCTTACGGCGCCGATGCCGATGTGACGATCGTTCAGGCAATCGCCGACTTCTCGCGGACGATCGTCGTCCAGGGGGATACTGGCGATATTGCGCAGATCTTTGAGAACCTCAGTCGCTATTTCTGATGCGGTCAGTGTCGCCGGGGCCAGGGAAACGCACCAGCTCGGTTGCGCTTACAGGAACCACCGTGACCTTTCACCGAACTGACATATAACCACCTTGACAGTGTTGCCCCCGCACGGCTACGATCGCGGTGCGGGGCCTGACTCCCCGTGCCGGCGTTTCGGAACCATCGTCACCATGCAACCTGTCCGAACCCAGCCCGATGAGAGCCTTGCCGCTGAAGTGCTGCCGCCGCTGCTGGTGGCGCTCGGGGTCCTCGCAGCCTTTGCCTTCGGGCTGCTGATGCTCAACCAGTACCGCGCCGACGCGGTGCCATACCTGCTGATGGGCGGTCTTGTAGGAAGTATCTGGCTGAGCAGCGAACTGCTGCGCCGGAACCGCTTGCAAGCCGCAGGCGTAACGGTTGTGTACGCGCTGGCCCTGCTGCCCCTCTTTAGCGTGTTAGCCTTCGGCGTGGCCGGCAATACACTGATCTTCCTCTCGGCCCTAGGTGTGGCCGCTGCTGGTATGCTCGTTAGCCCGGTGGCCCCCCTGAACGTGGCCCGTACCGCCGTGCTGACCATGCTCGTGCTGCTGGTCGTTCCGGCGCTCATCGGCCGGCCCCTCGCTACGCTCGATGTGGCGCTGTCGGCGGGCCTCAGCCTCACGTTGTTGCTGGTGGGCGTGGCGGTGCTCACCTGGGCCGGCGCCCATAACGTTCGTGGTACCATCGCCTGGGCTCTGGATACCGCCGCGAAGTGGCAGCATCGTGGCGACCAGTTGCGCCGCGCGCAGGACGCGCTCGAGCAGGAGAAGTACGAAAAGGAGCGGCTCTACGACCAGCTCTTCCGCCAGAGTCAGGAGCTCGAAGCGGCCCGCGCGGCAGCCGAGGCGGCCTATCGCTCCAAGGCCAGCTTTATGGCCACGATGAGCCACGAGCTGCGCACCCCGCTCAATATTATCATCGGCTTCAGTTCGGCAATGATCGATCACCCAGAGGTCTACGAGGGTGAGCGGCTTGCGCCGGCTATGCTCAACGATCTGAGCGAGATCCGGCGTAGCGGCGAGCACCTGCTGCGCCTGATTAATGACATCCTGGATCTGGCACGGGTGGAGGCTGGCCGGCTCGATCTGAATAAGGCCCCGCTGCCGCTCACCCCACTCCTGGAAGAGATGGTCCGCACCGCCCAGGGCTTGATCCAGGATCGGCCGGTGCTGCTGCGGCGAGAGTTTCATCCCGGCCTGCCAACGGTGATCGCCGACGAGGTGCGTGTGCGCCAGGTGCTGCTCAACCTTGTCTCCAACGCCTGCAAGTTCACGAGTGTAGGCGAGGTGGCCGTTGGCGCCCGCGCCGAGAGCCACGAGGTGGTGGTCTGGGTGCGCGATACGGGCATTGGCATCGCGGAGTCCGACCAGGAGCGTGTCTTTCAGCAGTTCGAACAGGTGGAGAGCCACGATGTGCGCCAGCACACCGGGACGGGCCTCGGCCTGTCGATCTGCCGCTGGCTTGTAGAGTTGCACGGCGGACGGATGTGGCTGCAGAGCGAGTTGGGGAAGGGGAGCATCTTTTACTTTACGCTGCCGCGTACGCAGGTGTCCGCGAGCGCCAATGGCCGTGTTCCGGCCATCGCCCCACGCGAGCGTTAGGTGGGCTGCCGTGGGGGCGTCGTACCGTGGCGATCGTTGGCCGCAGGCAGTGCTGGGAGCGGGGAATGACCAGGATTTTGCTCGTCGACGATGTCTACACCGCCCGCTCCATGGTGGAACGGGTGCTGCGCCATGTTGGTCGCTACGAGGTGCATTCGGTGGGGAGTGGTGCCGAGGCCATTGCCGCAGCGATCGAGCAGCGCCCCGATGTGATCGTGCTCGATATCAGCATGGCAGGCATGGACGGGCTGAAGACTCTTGCCGAGCTCCGCGCTGGCGGGGTGACAAGCCCGGTGGTAGCCTACACGGCGCGCACTGAGCGCACGCCGGGCGAGTTCGTTGCCCACGGCTTTACCGCCTACGTGCCGAAAAATGGCAACCTCAGCAATCTGCTCACGACCATCCGCGAGATCGTGGGGATGTGAGCGCTGGCCTCACCCTTTCCGCACGAGGAAGACGACCTCGTTCATAAATTCGAGCGACTCGTAGGTCCACCCCTCGGCGTCGGCGATCTGCCGCATCTGCCCACCGTAGGTAGCCGCCATGCCGACGTTGCGCCCGCCGAGACTGCGGGTGGGGAAGGAAACAACCAGCCATGGGGCCTGGATGGCGCGCAGCAGTTCGCGCCCGGCGCCACGGCGCAGGTGCTCCAGCACGGGCAGGGTCTTGAGCAGGAGCGCTGCGTCGGCGCGCCAGGATGGCGGCCCCACGGCGAGATCGCATACGGCCGCATCGCCGCGCAGGCCCAGCAGCGGAATGGCCGCGCCGAGAAACGCGCACATGTCGCTGTAGATGTCGCAGGCGGCGTAGTGCGCGCCGGGCTTCAGGCCCATCCATGGGGCCGCGAGCGGGTTCAGGCCACAGGCCAGGTCGATCAGGCTATCCACCGGCGGCAGGGCGGCGAAGATCGCATCGTAGAAGCGCTCTAACTCCGGCAGGCGCTCGCGGGTGGAGGCGTGGCTGGCCATGATCGTCTGGCAGGCCCCCCGCAGCGCCGCCGGCTTGCCCTGGGCGGCGCGCAGCGTCGCCAGCCAGGCATCGTAACGCGGCGCCCGGTCGAGGAAGGCGCCCGCAACCTGGTGCAGGCGGCCCCGAGTCTCCTTCACCGCCTCGCGCAGAGTCCGGCGCACGGCCAGTTCGCGCGCGCCCACCGCCCGCACTAGCTCCGGGTTGATCGCGGCGTACTTCGGGCTCGACAGCACCTCGGCTACGAGCGCATCGAGGTGCTCCTGCGATACACCCATCACTGCTCCTCCTGGTGGCCCGGCTCGCTGGCGGCTCGTCGCGCCCCGCTCGAACGGAAGGCTCCTGTGAGGCCCCCGCTGCGTCCGAGTGACGGTAAGCGCTCCGGGTGGAGGGCGCGGATCAAGGGAGCCGCCGCGCCTGCTCGCCGGGGATGGGCAGCGTAAAGAAAAAGCTGGAGCCCTTCCCGAGCTCGCTGCGGGCCCAGATCCTCCCCCCGTGCAGCTCCACCAGGGCTTTGGTGATACTCAGCCCGAGACCGGTGCCACCGATCCGGCGCGTGTTGGTATTATCTACCCGGTAAAAGCGCTCCCAGATCCGCGTCAGGTCGTCGGGGGCGATACCGATCCCCTGATCGTGGATGGCCACCATCACCCAGCGACCCTGAGGATGGTCGGCGGGCAGTTCGCCTGGTACGGCCTCACGCATCTCCAGGGTAATCTGGCCGCCGCCGGGGCTGTACTTGATCGCGTTGGTGAGCAGATTGAAGATAATCTGCTTGACCTTGTCGCGGTCCACATAGGCGGGGGGGAGATTCGTCGGGACCTGGATCAGCATGCGGTGGCGCTGGAGTTGGGTATTGAGCTGGGTGGTCAGCTCGTGGACAATGCTATTGAGCGAGGTGACCCACTGGTTAGGGCGCACCTTGCCTGCCTCGAGGCGTGAAAAGTTCAGCAGGTCTTCGACTAGCTGCGAGAGCCGGCTCGCCTCCACGTAGACGGTATTGATGAATTGCGTGCGCTCGTCGGGGCTAAACTCGCGGTTCAGCAGCAGTTCGGTATAGCCAAGGATGGAGGTGAGCGGAGTGCGCAACTCGTGGGAGACGATCGAGACGAACTCGGTCTTCAGCCGGTCCGCCTCGCCCTCACGGGTCACATCGGTGACTGCCCAGAGGCGCCCGGAGAGCTGTCGCTGGCTGTCGTGGGTGGGCACCGAGAGCACCTGGAGCTCCTGGGTGGGGTTGGCGAGCCGCACGACCGTCTGCTGCGTTGTGCCGGGGGAGCGCTGGCCAGCGGTGCAAAACTCGGTGAGTCTTAGCGGATCCTGGAGGCGGGGCAGCAAGATCTCCACCAGGTCGAGGCCGACGTGGAAGGGGGCGCGGCCAGTCTGTCCATTGAGGCCCCAGAGCAACGACCAGGCGGGATTGGCGCGCAGCACCTTGCCGTTGGCGTCGAGGAGGGCCAGGCCGGTGGGGAGGCTCGCGAAGACCTGGCCGAGGTAGTTGGCGCTCTCGATGGCATCCTGGTAATGGAGGGCGCGGCTGAGCGGATGGGCCGCGCGGTCGCAGAGGGCCCGCACGAAGGCGAGCTCCTCCTCGCCAAAGGCATTGGAGCGGGGGCTATCGAGGATGAGTACGGCGGCGGCGCGCCCGTGCACCAGGATGGGGGCGGCGAGCTCGGCGCGGGCGCCAGCGCTGGCTGGGTGGTGCTCGGGCTGGAGCGTCACGTCGCGGATGAGCAGGGCGCGGCCGAGGCGGGCGGCGCGGCCGGCGAGCCCGGCCTCCCAGCTGAGGCGCTGGCGGGCCTGGCCGCTGAGGGCGCCGCGATCGTCGGGGTAGCCTTCGTAGACCTGGAGCACCAGTTCGCCCAGGGTGTGATCGACCAGCGCCATGGCTCCGGCCTCGGCGCCGGTACTTTCGAGCGCCCGGCGCAGCAGCAGGCTGAGCAGGCTGTGCAGGTCGAGCATCTCCTCCAGGCGCTCATTGATCTCGGCGAGTTGCCGCTGGCGGCCCGGTCCGAGCGTGAGGCCGGTGGGCGTCTCGCCATCGCTGGCGCCGGCGGGCGGAGAGGGGAGGCGGCGGCCTTCCTGAGCGATCGCGGCAGCCAGCAGGGGCAGCAGGGCGGAGACCAGTTCGGGTGCGGAGGCGAGGCCAGCGCTCGAGTCGGCGCGCAGCTCGAAGACACCCCAGAGGCGCCCGCCCCAGAAGATCGGTGCGCCGAGGTAGCTGGCCTGGGCCACCGGGAGGTGGCCGCCCAGCGCCGCCTCGTTGCTCACGACGATCGTACGGGTCTCGATCGCGCCGCTGAGGGCGACCTTCCGCGTCAGGCCCTCGTCCCAGGGGTAGGGCCAGCCATCAGCCGAGTAATATTGCTGGCGCACGGTGCCGGGCTGGGCCGACTGTAGCCAGCAGGTGAGGCGCCCATCGCGGAAGCGCACCGCAGCCCGCAGCAGTTCGAAGAGCCGGTGCATGCGCTGTTGGAGCGGCTGTTCGCCGGCGAGGATGCGGGTGGCCTCGGCGAGCAATGCCAGAGCCTCAATTGAGCGATCGGGCCGGGCTGGTATCATCGGGGCGGTGGAGGTGCGTGTTGCCGGTGCCGGCACATCCGTGCCGCCCCTCCATTGTAGCGTGTGGCGCCGCGCTGTCAAAGGTGCCTCTGGCGGAAACGGGCCGCGGTATAATGGGGCGAGCGAGGGGCCGGCTGAGGGGATCCAGGGGAGCGCGTATGTTCACCACCGTCGATCACATCGGGTTCGTCGTCGCCGACGTGGACGCCGCGATCGCGTTCTATCGCCAGGCTTTCGGGCTCACGGAGTGGGAGCGGATCACGCTGCCCGAGCGCCATGCCGACATTGGTGTCGCCTGGATCGGCCCGACCTTTATCGAGCTGATCGCGCCGACGTCTGAGGAGGCGGCGTTTGCCCGCTTCCTGCGCGAGAAGGGCCCCGGCATGCACCATATCGCCTACCGGGTCGACGATATCGCGGCGGCCCTGGCCGAGCTGGAGGCTCGCGGCGTGCCACTGATCGACCGCCAGCCTCGGCCCGGCATCCACCATACCCTCGTAGCCTTCATTCACCCCAAGGCCGGCGCCCAGGGTGTGCTGGTGGAGCTCGTCCAGCATCAGCGCTAAAGCAGGCCTCAGAGGAGCCACCATGTCGGGTGACGAGACCGAGCAGCGCCGACTGCTCTGCAGCATGAGCCTCGGCTATACGGCCTATCACGTCTGGGCGGCGCAGGCGCGCCGGGAGCGAAAGTACAATATCGCGCGCCTGCTCGAAGCCTCGAGCAATGTGAAGCGTGTGCGTGCCGAGCGGGCCTTCCGCGCCCTTGGCGAGGTGGGCAATACGGCCACAAATATCGGGCGGGCCCTCGCCGGCCTGGAGCCCGCCACAGTGGCCACGGGCCCGGTGACAGGCACTGGCACGCTTTCGCGGGAGCTCATGAGCCGCGCCGCTGCGGCTCTGGCAGAGGGCCGTGATTTGCTGGCCGAGGAGCTTGGCGACCTCTATGTCTGCGGGAGTTGCGGCGAGTTGATGGAGGGCGATCCGCCTGCTGTCTGCCCGGCCTGTGGCACCGTGCGCGAGGGGTTCCTCAGCTTTCGGGCGGCCGAGGGAATGGGCATCCTTGGTCCCCAGTCGATCGTCAAGAAGCTTGAGCAGACCCCGGCCACCCTGCGCGCGCTGGTGTCCGGCCTCGACGATGAGTTGCTGGCCTACCCGGTAGGTGGGCGCTCGCTCAAAGAGCTCGTTGGCCACCTCACCGATATGGACGTGGTCTTCCGCGAGCGGGCCTGGCTGATCCTCGAGACCGACAACCCGCGCTTGCCTTCTGCCCATCCGCCGACGATCGCCCGGGCCGCCGCGTACCGCACGCAACCCATGGCCGATCTGCTCGACGCCTTCCAGACGAGCCGCCAGCAGACGCTCGGATTGCTCCGGGGCCTCACCATGGCGGCCTGGCACCGCACGGGTTACCATCTCTACTTTGGCACCATCCCGCTCACCCACCAGGGCAACTGGGTGGTCGAGCACGAGCGCCGTCACCTGGTGGAGATGGCACAGATCCGCAACGATCTGCTCACTCAGCGCCATGAGGAGCGCCCGATCGTGCTGCCGCACAATCTAGTGCCAGAGGTGCTGGAAGGGGAGTAGCGCAAAGGCACCCCGCAAGCGATGGCGGGGCGCCCGGGATGCAAGCACGTCCGGCTTGATCGTGTGCATGGGCGGAGAGGCGCGGAAGGGCCGCAGACCCGCCGCAAAAACACCTTTTGCACATGAAATAGCCGGTTCTGATTTACACGTAGCTCCGGCCAAGGATGCGACGCATGCTTTTGCGCATGCCGGAGCGGAAGATGCGACCGGCGAGGGCAAAAAGGAAGAGGGCGGCGAGGCCGAGCGGCGAGTGACGTGGGCGGGCGAGCTCGCGCAGGGCCGCCGGGTCGCGCAGGGGCAGGGGCGACTGGTCACGCACCTCCACTCGCAGATCGTCGCCGTGCCACTCCCGCTCAACCCAGAACAGGTCGGGCGCGCTGCGCTGGAAGAAGTAGTAGGCCGGGTTGTACTCGTAGAGGTAATCGAAGAGCTCGCCGAAGGGCTCGGTAGGCTCCTTCGGGTGCAGCACGAGTGTATCGCCAACCAGGTTTACATACCAGCGGTGGAAAGACCAGTGGAAGAGCCGCTCGGCGATCTCGGAGGGGCTCTGGATGTAGCCAGCGGCGCTCACGCGACGCAGCTCGGCGGCGAACTGCTCGGGATCGTCCATGTGCTCCAGGATGTGGGAGCAGATGCTGTAGGCGAAGGCCTGTTCCTTAAAGGGGAGGTGATGCGCATCGGCAACCACGAAGGGCCGATCGACCACCAGGTCGCCGCCGCGCTCGCGGTTGTCAGAGCCGAGGAAGCGGTCCACGAGCACGTTCGAGCGGGGGTTCGGGTTATCGCCGCTGCCAATCTCCAGCACGAGGCCGGTTCGAGGGGGGTTGAGCTTTTGTTTCATGGGAGGTTAGGATTACCAGGTTCATGGTGCGGGATCGCGATCCGACTGAGACGCCCCGATGGGGCGTCTTTACCCCGCATGATCGGGGTGGCCGGCTGCTTGTGGATTATAAACGGTTATGGCGTGGGAATGTGATTGTACAGAGACGCCCCGGTGGGGCGTGGGGTGGGGATGGTGAGACGCCCCGGTGGGGCGTGGGGGATGCTCCAGGA